>JBDNFZ010000652.1:0-3647 GCA_041689555.1 Opitutaceae bacterium
AAATCAAGATCACCCACGGTCTCCAATCCGCGGCGCAAGCTACCCGCACTCTCCGCCCGCAATACCTGTGGCAGACCGCGCAGCCCGGCCAAAATCAGGGCCGCCGTCTCCTGCGCATCCCACCACAGGTGCCGTCGCCCGTAGGCTTCGCGATTGCGGATACCGACGAGGATTTTTTCCGCCGTCTTCTCGCCAAAACCGGCCAACTCCGCCACCCGGCCCGCCCGACATGCCTCCGCGAGCGCCGCGATGTCGGAAATCGCGAGACGGTCGTGCAGCGTTTTGATTTTCTTCGGCCCTAGGCCCGGGATCTCGAGCATTTGCACCAGCCCGGGAGCGACACTGGCACGCAAGTTTTCGAGAAACTCCAGCCGTCCCGTCGTCTGCAGTTCAGTCACCTTTTGCACCAGCGCTTCGCCAAACCCTTTCACGGCCCCGAGGGTCACGTCGGCCAGCCGACGCACCAATTCGCCTTCTTCCATCAGCTCCAAAATACGCGCACCGTTCTGATATGCTCGGATCTTGAACGGATTCTCTCCTTTGAGTTCCAGCAACATCCCGATCTCCTCCAGCACGCCGATAATTTCCTTCTTGGTCATGCCCGCAGATTGGAACGATCGCGTCGCTGACCCCAATCGAAAAATCCCGCGATCTACCTCCGCTTTGCAGCCATCGCCGCTAGCAACCTGCGATTGAGTTTCCCCTGCGAAGTGCGGGGCCAATCGGTAAGCGCTAAAAACATTTTCGGCCGCTTCGCCGACGCGAGTCCAGAGAGCGCGGTCCTCACCCGCACCAAGTCCGGCTCCCTGCCCTCCGCTCGCGGGTAACACGCCACCACCGCTTCGCCCCACTCCGCGTCGGGCACCCCGACGACACCGACATCGGAAAACTCCCCGGTGCCGCGTAAAACCGCCTCCACTTCCTCCGGCTGCACTTTCTTGCCTCCCGAGATGATCACCGCGTCGCGCCGGCCCGCGAGCACGAGCCTTCCCTTGGCATCCCACTCCCCCAAGTCGTCGGTCGTAAACTCCCGCAGTCCACGCCAGTGGGGAAAATATCCCCGAAACACCGCTTCACTCACCACCCGCACGTCTCCCTCGACGCCGAGTTCGATCCGAGCGTGCGGCAACGCCCGCCCGCAGTTCCGCTCGCCGGCCAGAAACTCCGCCGGCGGCAGCGCCGCCACCATCGCCGCCGTCTCCGTCATCCCATAAGTGAGCGCCAACGGCAGTGCTGCCTGCGCCGCAGCCTCCGCCAGTTCCGGCCATATCGGCCCGCCGCCGACGAAGATCACCGCAAACTCACGCAGCCACGCCACCGTCTCCGGCCCGGCCGCCAACAGCCGCTGCACCTGCGTCGGCACGAGGGAAATCACCCGCTTCTTACCGTCACCTTCGCCTTCGCCTTCGGCCAGGATGGTAGGGCGTTCTCCCGCCACCAATAGTTTTCCGCTCCACGCCAGATGCCTGCCACCGGTGGCCGCACAACGCACCCGGGCCATCAATCCGCTCACATGATAAGGCGGCAACACATCCACCGCGTTCACCCTCTCGAGCCCGAACTGCGCGCAAAATCCCCGCACCGCCGCGCTCAGCGTCTGCTCGTCGTGCCGCGCAAACCGCCCGCCTCCGCTCGTCCCGCCCGTAGGCACGCACAGCCAACCGAGCCCCGCTTCACTACCTGCACCGCTCTCGACCGCACGCGCCCGCGCCAGCGCGAAAAATCCCTCGGCCTGCGCCCGCTCTCCCGGGCCCCACTGCGGATCGCACAGGAATACAAAACTTCCGTGCTCCTCCGCACAACCGGTCGCGATCACGAGTGCTTTTAACTGATTGCGTTCCATACGGCCTCCGCGTCGATCCGCGCCACATCTTCCGCCCGGATAAACGGCGCCGCATACGGCCCGTCACACCGCGCATCTTGAAAAAGCGGCCACACTCCGAAGCCCAGCGCCCGGCCCGCCCCCGGCCATCGCATCGCCCAGCGCAGAGCCTCCCGCGCTCCCACCGCGGTTTCCAACGCCGAAGAAAACACCACGTCGGCCCGCGCCTTTTCCAACGCCGCCAACCCGCCTGCGACATCCGCCAACAGGCTGGGCTTGATCACCCACACCCCCCCCCACCCCGCGCCGATCCACCGCTCCACGTCACCCGCGTTCGCCAGCGATTCGTCGAGCGCGATCGGCGTCGGCCAATCCGCAGCCAATCCTCTTAGCAAATCCTCCGCCCCCCGCGCGTCGTCTGCGATCGGTTGCTCCACAAACTCCACCGGCCGGTCCGCGCATCGCTCCAGCCAACGCTCCGCCTTCCGCCGATCCCAAGCCCCGTTGGCATCGAGCCGCAGTTTAGCCCCCTCGGGCAGCTCGGCGCACACATCGTCCAACAATCCCAACTCCTCCGAAATCTCCCCCACGCCCACCTTCCACTTAAACACCCGAAATCCCGCCTCCGCCTTCGGTCCCATCGCTTTCACGGCCGCCCGCCCCGCCGGCAAAAGCGCCGCCACCGCGAAAGGCGCCACGCGTTTTTCCGCCGGCTGATCCGCAGCCTCCTCGCTCACATTCCGCGCCGCCAATTCCGACCGCGCCGCCGCGATTCCGTTCTTCAGACACCCAAGCTTCGCCGGCAAACCCGCAAGTGCTTCTTCCTCCAGCCACTCGCCCAACCGCGCGCAAACCGCCTCGGCCTCATCGACCGTCTCGGTCCCGAACCACGGCAGGCAAGCCCCTTCACCCAGCCCCGTCCGCCCCGACTCGTCGCTCAACCGCACTATCAGTCCTTCGCGCTCCGCCCACACGCCGTGCGCCGTCCGCACCGCCGCGCGAAAGGGCAACCGATACCGTCGATATTGAAACCGCAGCCGCATATATTCCCGTTACCAAAACCCACGCCGCCCGCGACGCAACGCTCCGCACCAAAACCTCCGCACCGCTTTCGGCTCCGCTTCGCCTCACTGCCTCACTTCGCCTCGCTGCTCCGCTTCGCTTCGTCCCTTCCGCCCGAGTTTCTGTTTGCCCTCACTCCGCCCCCGCCTACTCCGTTCACGGCACCATGACCAAGGTTGCCAAGCCCTCCGCCCGCCGCCAGCCGCCCGCCACTCGCTCCGCCGTCGACACGACGACCGACACCGAGTTTTATCTTCCCGCCGACGCTTTTTTCCGCGCCAGCCTGCCCACCGCGCTCACCTTCGACGACGTCTCCCTCGCCACACTCCACTCGGAGATTCTCCCCCGCGACGCCGACACCGCCACCGCCCTCTCCGATTCCCTGCGTCTCCACATCCCGATCATCTCCTCGGATATGGACACCGTCACGGAGTCCCGAATGGCCATCGCCATGGCCCTCAACGGCGGTCTCGGCCTGATTCACTACAACATGCCGGGCAAGGAGCAGATCAAGGAAGTCGCACGCGTGAAGCGCCACATCCACGGCGTCATCCAAGACCCCATTACCGTCGGACCCGACCTCCTCATCGGCGACATCCTCGCCATGATCGAGGCCAAGAGCTTTTCCTTCTCCACCTTTCCCGTGGTCGACAGCGCCGGCCGGCTCGCCGGTCTCCTCTCCGGCAACGTCGTCAAGGACCGCTACCGCACCAAACGTGTCTCCGAGGTCATGACCCCCAGGTCCGCGCTCATCACCGAATCC
>JBDNFZ010000653.1:0-5591 GCA_041689555.1 Opitutaceae bacterium
CAGGAGCGCGGTGTGCAGGGCGGCGACGCCGTTGACGGCGTGCGCGCCGACGACGGAGAGGTGGGCCATGCGGACCATCTTGTGGCCGTTTTCCTCGATGATGGAGCAGATGCGTTTCTTCTCGTCGTCGCCGGGCCAGCGCGCCTCGACGGCGGCGAGGTGGTGGAGGTTGATCTCGAAAATGATCTGGAGATGCCGCGGGAGCACGCGCTCGAAAAGCGAAACGCTCCAGCGTTCCAACGCCTCGGGGAGCAGCGTGTGGTTGGTGTAGGCGAAGGTGGCGGTGACGATCGCCCAGGCGCCGTTCCAAGAGCGATTCTCCTCGTCGAGCAGGATGCGCATGAGCTCGACGACGGCGACGGCGGGATGGGTGTCGTTGAGCTGGACGGCGACTTTGTCGGCGAAGTTGTCCCAGGAGTTGGCGGGATTGCGGAGGTGGCGGCGGATGATGTCGCGCAGGGAACAGGCGACGAAGAAATACTGCTGCACGAGGCGGAGCTCTTTGCCGTTCTCGGTTTTGTCATTCGGGTAGAGAACCTTCGAGATGGTTTCGCCCACAGCCTTCTCGCGCACGGCGTCCACGTAGCCGCCGCTGTTGAAGGCGGCGAGGTCGAAGTCCTCGGTGGACTTGGAGGCCCAGAGACGGAGGAGATTCACGGTCCGGGTGCCGTAGCCGGCGGTGGGGATGTCGTGCGGGACACCGAGGATGGTCTTGGTGTCGACCCAGCGCGGGCGGTAATTGCCGCGGTCGTCGAACACGTTCTCAACCCGACCGAAAAGGCGGACCTCCTGCGTGTATTCGGGCCGGACGATTTCCCAAGGGCTGCCGAAGATGATCCAGTTATCGGGCGCCTCGACCTGATGGCCGTTTTGGAACGACTGCCGGAAAAGCCCGAATTCGTAATAGATGCCGTAGCCCAGCGCGGGATAATCGAGCGTGGCGAGGGAATCGAGGAAACAGGCGGCGAGCCGGCCAAGGCCGCCGTTGCCGAGGCCCATGTCCACCTCGGACTCGCGGATCTTGTCGAAGTCCTGACCGAGAGCGGTGAGCGCGGAGTTGGCCGCGTCGAGCAGGCCGGTCGCGAGTAGGTTGTTGCCGAAGAGCCGACCCATGAGATACTCGAGGGAGAAGTAATAAACGCGGCGGACGTTGCGGGCGTTGTGGACGGCCTGGGTATCGATCATCCGCTCGTGGATCGTGTCGCGGACGGCGAGGGCGGTGGCGACCCACCAGTCGCGCGGCGTGGCGGAGGAGGCGTGGCGCGCCAGCGTGGAAGTGAGGTGGCGGAGGATCAACGAGCGCAGCACGACCTCGGGGGGGTCGTTACGGGCGGAAGCCGATCGGGCGGCGAGCGCAGGCGCAGGTGGCGCGGAATGGGAGGCGGGCTTCTTGGCGGCGGATTTGGCCATAGGGGATGGTGATGGAGGGTTAACAGGATTCGTGCCAGCGGCGAAAAGGCGCGGCCGGTTAATTTTTGGCGGCGGCTATTTTTGAAAACGCCGGGCGAGTTCGCCGTGATTGAGCTCGATAAAAGTGGGCCGGCCGGCGGGGCTGGTGAGCGGTGTGCGCGTTGTGAAAAGATCGGCGACCAGGGCGCAGAGTTCGGTCTCGCCCGGGCCGCCGGGAAGACGCACGGCCTTGGCGGCGGCGAGGCGGGCCAGCTCCTCGCGAGCGAGCGTGGGGTTGCCCTCGGGCAACCGGCCGTCGCGCATCGCGCCGAGGACGTCGCGCAGGAAAGGCTCGGCGTCGGCGGGCTCCAACCACGTGGGCACGCCCTCGATCCGAAAAAAATGCCGACCGAACTCGCCGATCTCGAAGCCGTGTCCGTGCAGGAACTTCAGCCGGTCGAGCAGCAGGGCGGCCGCGATGGGATCAAGCTCCAGCGGGACGGGCAACAGGAGCCGTTGGCTCGGCACGCCGCCCTCCGTGAACTGCTCCAGCAAGCGGTCGAACCACACGCGCTCGTGCGCCGCCCGCCGGTCCAGCAAAACGAGGCCGGCTGCGGTCTCGAACAACGCGTAGCTCCCGTGCGCCAGCCCGACGAAACGCCACTGGGGATTGCTGACTCGGGATTCTTGATTCGGGATCGGCGCGGCAGGCGCGACGGATTGCGGAGGGCGAAATTCGGAATGCGGAATAGACGCGGATGCGAAAGGGCGCGGCGGAGCGGAGGGCGAGAGCGGGTTCGGGTTCGGGTTCGCAGTCGCGGCTTCTGCCGGCTCCGGCAGCGCAAAACTCCGGCTGAAGCCGGGACTACGAACTTCGGAACCTGCGGGCGATACGGGGGCCGACGCCGGGCCGCCCAGCTCGCGCAGGCGCTGGAGCACGCTGCGAATCACAAAGCTCCGCACCTGCGGCTCGCTGCGGAAGCGCACCTCGCGCTTGGCGGGGTGGACGTTCACATCGACCGCCGCCGGGTCGCAGTCGAAAAAGACGAAGGCGAGCGGGTAGCGGCCCTTGGGCAGCGACTCATGATAGCTCTCGATCAGCGCGTAGTTGAGCGTGCGGCTGTCCACCGGACGGCCGTTGACGAAAACGATCATCTCGTGGCGCGTGGCCCGCCCCACGCCGGGCCGGCCGATGAGTCCGGTGAGCCGAAGGCCCGCCTCGGTGCTGTCGATCGCCACCACGGAGTCGGCGACCTGCCGGCCGAAAATCTCGGTCACGCGCTCGGCGAGCGTCGTGCATTCGGGCGAGCGGAAGATCACCCGGCCGTCCTCGACGAGGGTGAAGGCGACCCGCGGGCTCGCGAGGGCGTAGAGCCGCACGCACTGCGCGATGTGCGCGGCCTCGGTGTGGTCGGTCTTGAGAAATTTCCGGCGCGCCGGGACGGAGTTGAAGAGGTGCGTGACCTCGATGCGCGTGCCGACCGGCCGGCCGCAGGCGCGCACGTGGACGAGTTTGCCGCCGTTGACGAGGATCTCGGTGCCCTCGTCGCTCGCGGCCACGCGGGTTTGCAACTCGAAGCGGGAGACGCTCGCGATCGAGGGCAGGGCCTCGCCGCGAAAACCGAAGGTGCGGAGCCGGTCGAGGTCGGCGGCGGCGGCGATCTTGCTCGTGGCGTGGCGCTCGAGGGAGAGCAAGGCGTCGTCGCGGACCATCCCGGAGCCGTTGTCCTCGACGCGCATGAGCGCGCGGCCCCCGTGACGAAACTCGACCTCGATGCGCGTGGCCCCGGCGTCGAGGGCGTTTTCGACGAGTTCCTTGACCACGGCGGCCGGGCGCTCGATCACCTCGCCGGCGGCGATCTGGTTGGCGACTTGGTCGGGAAGAATGCGGACGTGGGCCATCGGAACGCGGCGGAGAAAGCAGGACTAAATCGCGGAATCGGCGGCGAACGGAAGCGCCGAATTACGGGCGGTCCTTCCGCGACGGCACGACCTCACGCACGATGCTCTTGGCGTCGATGAGGTTGACGAGATACGAGGCGGCGCGGAAGGGGTTGAGCACGGCGTTGCCGATGATGATCGGATCGACGGGCGTCGAGGTATCCTCGCGCAACTTTGCGACCAACACCGACAAGATGCAGACCGAGACGAGCCCCGTGGCGAAAAACCACTGGAACACCCCGCCATCGATGCCCGGAGCACCGTCGGGCCGGGTGCTTTTCAGGAACAATCCCCACAGAATCGGCGCGCAGCCGCCGATGCACGCCGTGGCCGCGCCATGGATCGAGATGAACAAGGCCCTGTCGCCGGTCGCCGGCACCAGGCGCGGCAGGTAGTGGATGTTGGCGATGTTCCAGCACACCGCGCCGAGCCCGATCACGAAGTAGACGCCGCCAAGGATCACGAGGCCCCCGACAACATCGCGCAGGTAGAGCCACCAGACCACCGCCACCATCGCGCCCAGCCCGAGCGAAAGCAGAAAAAAGGGCCGCGCCCCCGCCGCATCGATGCGGCGGCGCAACAACCACGCGCCCGCGATCACCCCGCAGTAGCGGAAAATCTCGAAGACCATGATCTGACCGGCCGAGAGCTGGCTGCCGACTTTGAGAAAATAGGCCGCAAAGGGCGGGATCGGCGTCGTCACCACCGCATACCAGACCGAGAGCCACAGGAAGGTGCGAAACTCCGATGGAGCGAAGACAATACCCGGCGTCGCGCGTGCGACCGCGAGCAGGCTGAGCGGCGGCGGCCGGGCGATGTCGGGCAGGCGCTTCAACGCATAATAACTGAGCGTGGAGCCGACGAGGGCGATCGCGTATTGCACGAGCAGGGCCACGTAGATCGGGAGCAGCGCAAACAACGCCGCGCACGCGATCAGCGTGGCCACCCCGCCGATGCCGCTGATGAACTGTTCGCTCGAGAAATAGCGCCCGCGCACCGGCGGCGGGATCAGGCCGATGAGCCAGGTCGTCATCGCCGCCGCCCCTACCGACCGGAAAAAACAGAAAAAGAAAACACTCCAGATGAGCGTGGAGACCATCCACGGCCGCCCGACGTCGGGCGCGAGCATCGTCAGCCAAAGCGGCACCGCCAAAAAAAAGCTCCGCAGCGCCCACCCGCCCAGCGTGACGCGTTTGAAGCCGTAGAGCGGCAGGAGCGCCGTCGCCACCACCTGGATCGGCGTCAGCAAAAAGACGAAAGAATAGACCAAACCGACCTGAAACGAGGACGCCCCCAACCGCTCCGCGAAGAGCACGAGGGGCGTGCCGATGGCGATCTGCCACGTGAGCGCGTTGAAAAAAGCGAAGAGCAGCCCCGCGCGGAAAGGCGCGAGCTCGGGATCGGACTTGGCGGTGGGAAACAGAGCCACGGTGAATCGGCGCGGGCGCCGGCGTTCCGCTTAACCGAGCCGTTTCTTCCAGCGCGCAAACTGGCGCGCAAGCTGGACCGGCCCGGGCATGCCGGTGCCGGTGCGTTTGGCGAGCGCGCGCTTCAGGTCGAAAACCTCGCGCCAATCCGCGCCGTAGGCCGGGTGGATTTTTTGCACCTCGGCGGTCGGCAACTGGTCCAACGGCAACGCAAGCCGCTCGGCGAGTTTCACGATGTCGCCGACGGCATGGTGGGCCCGGCGAAACGGGACGCCGCGCAACACGAGGTAGTCGGCCAAGTCGGTGGCGAGCAGCGCGGGATCGGCGACGGCGGCGGCGCACCGCGCGCGATGCACGGTCATTCCGCCGATCGTTCCGGCAAGGACGTCGGCGCACAGCGCCGATTGGTCGAAGCTGTCGAACACCGGCGGCTTGTCCTCCTGCAGGTCGCGGTTGTAGGTGAGCGGGAGTCCCTTCGCGAGCGTGAGGAGCGTGTGGAGATTACCTTGGAGCCGGGCGGATTTACCGCGGAGCAGTTCGCAGGAGTCGGGATTCTTCTTCTGCGGCATCAAGGACGAGCCGGTGCAGAAAGCGTCGGGCAGCTCGATGAACTTGAACTCGGTGCTGCTCCAGAGAATCAGGTCCTCGGCGATGCGCGAAAGGTGGACGCCGAACGTCGCGCAGGCGGCGGCGAACTCGATGAAGACGTCGCGGTCGGCGACGGTGTCCATGGAGTTTTGCGTGACTTGCGGCCGGCCCTTGGCGTCGACGAACCCGAGCGCCTTCGCCGTAAACTCGCGGTCGATGGGCAGCGTGGTGCCGGCGATGGCACCC
>JBDNFZ010000654.1:0-5839 GCA_041689555.1 Opitutaceae bacterium
ATCTACTTTCTGATCCGTGCTGGTAACCGCGATCTTCGTGCGATAACCGGGCTCGCGGGCGAAGGCCTCGATCTTGACCGTGCCGTCGGCGATTTCGGTCACTTCGAGTTCAAACAGACGGCGAACAAACTTCGGGCTTGCCCGGCTCAATATGATCTCGGGACCACGCGGCGTGCTTTCGATCTCTAGCAAGATACAACGGATACGGTCACCGGGCTGATATTCTTCTCCGGGAACCTGTTCTTTCCCGGGCATCACGGCCTCGGCCTTGCCGAGATCCACAAAGATATCGTTCCGCTCTCTGCGCCGCACCGTCCCGGTGACGATGTTTCCGATCTGGTCCTTGAAGTCGTCGAAAATCCGGTCCTTTTCAAACTGCCGCAGGCGTTGCATGACGGCCTGACGGGCGGTCTGGGCGGCAATCCGGCCCAACGTCGAAGGATCGATCTCCCGTTCGATCATATCGCCAACCACCGCACCCGGCTTTAATGCCTGGGCTTTTTCCACGTGGATATCCGTCTTCGGATTTCCGATCGAATCGACGACCTTCATCACCGCCCAAGCGTGGAGCTGCCCGTTCTTGGGATTGATGTCGATCTTGAGCTCCTGCCCTGAGTTAACGCCCTTCAAAGCAGCGCTCTTCAGCGCGTTGACGATCGTGGCGATCATGTCGGCGCGCGGAATGCCCTTCTCCTTCTCCATGTATTCCAAGACGGACAGAATTTCGCTGCTCATAGTGTGGTATTTGAGGAAAAAAAAAGCGGGCCGCAGGGCCCACCTTTTTGTAAAGTGTGGTTGGTTGAACCTCGGAGCATATCTAGCGCAGCGAAAGTTTGTCAAGCCCCGCACCCCGCGGATTTAGGCGCTTAGGCACGCGGCGGCTTATTCGCCACGCCCGCTTAACCAGCCCAACAAGCCCTGTCCAAGTCCGTTGGAAACCGGCTTCCCCGAGGACCCCGTAACTCCCAAATCGCGCAGCGCCTCCGGAATGCCCGTGGGCAAGTCGCCGGGGAACCAGTGCACCCAGCTACCAAAGAGCGCCTCTTCCTTGGAAAATCTGGCCGCAGCCAAAGGCAAGAGCCCGTCGGTCATGATCGTTTCAAAACGACTGCCGCCGACCGTCTGGCCGCAAACCTCCTCCCCGACCCGGACCCTTAGTCGGGAAAACCGATACGCCTTGCGCGCGCTCGTCGTCGTGAGCCCCGCCGGCACCTCGGGCCAATCGGTCGCCATGTCCGCCCAAGCTTGCGGCCAACGTGGACGCAGCGAAGCCCAACCCAAATATTGGCCGAGGCGCGTTCGCGGTTGGTTCGCCGGCCGCACGCCCTGAACACTCCAAGCTCCGGCTTCGCTCGCAATCAGTCCCTCTGCCGTGAGCGTCCCGCTTGCCCAATCTTCCAACGGAAACACCCCCCCCAATCTCAGCATGGGCGCACGATTAAAACGGAAGCCCAGTATCTCCAAGATTCCTTGATGGCAGGCGCCCTCCCAGCCCAGCTTCTCGATGCGAATCCTTGCGAAATGAATTTTTCGCCGCCATCTCGTCTCGGCGTGTTGCCGCAACCGCACCTCGATTTCCGGCAAAGGCAGACCGCCCAGTGCGTTGAAAATCTTGCCACCGGGCCGCGCCGCCATCCGGTCAACCGCTTCTTCCTCGGCGAATTCCTCGAGATCGTGATGCAGCAGCGTGAGGAGCGCGAGAACCGGCACTTCGCGGCCTTGAGAATCCCGTGTCACCCGGCCGGGTTTGGGCGGGAAAAGCACGACATGCAAAATTACCCGGTCGTAGGCGGGGTCTTCCGCATGGCGATGGGCCTCCCAGTCGGCGGCGTTTAAGTGCACCTCCACATCGCCCGTGACTTCTGCACCGTCGCCAAGCCGCAGCCGGGCGTCCCTGAAATCCGGCCCCCCCAGTCGGTTTAATCGCCCGGGATGGATAATCGTCACCCTCGCCCCGGCGACAGTCATGGCCGCGCGGCGGTCAAATTCCCCGCGTAACCAGATCTTTTGCAGCAGGTGCTCGGAAAAGGTGTAGCTCCCGTAGAGCCCCTGCATTTCTGCAAACGCCAAGGCGGATTCATTCATGGTCGGCCCGCCCAAGAACGGGCGTTTTCCCGACGGCGTTGCGCGAGGCCGGCGTCGAGGCTGGTCGCCGCGCGCTTCACCCACGAGGCGAGTTCATCGGGCGAGATCCATTCGGCGCCGAGTCCGACGACGGTGCGGCCTTCAGCCACGTCTCCCGTCGCCACCACACACGCCGCCGGCGCGGACGCTCGGCCGATCCAACCTTCGATGAAATCATCCGCCGTCGTTCCCGACGGCGTGCGCACCACCGCAAACGTGCGCTGCCCCCCCGGGCAACGCACGTCGAGGTCCGATCCGCTGCCGTCAAACACCAACGTCACCCGCACGCCTTCATGATCATGAAGCCAAGCCAGCGACCCCTCCAGCTGTGCATGGGCGGCCGCGCGGTCCCTTCCATGCAGCTCCCGCAGCTCGGGCCAGTCGCGGACGATGTTCGATCCGTCCACCAGGAGATGTCGTTTGTCGGCCACCCCCAAACCCTAGTCGCGGACCCCGCGCGCGCAATCCGCGATTGGAAACATCGCGGCGACGTTCCAGCGCCATTCCGCTTGCGGGCCGAGTTGAAGCCTCGTGTCGTCTCGGCCATGTCTTCCTACGCGCTAGCAAAACTCATCGGCTTCGGCCTCATCATCCTCGTGCTGATCGTGGCCGCAGCCCAATCGACCTACGTCGTCCAGCCCGGTTTCCGCGGCGTGCAGGTCACCCTCGGCAAAGTCAGCGAGCAGTTCAAACCCGAGGGCTTCGGCACCAAGGCTCCGTTTGTCTCGCACATTTTATCGGTGCCGGTCCGCCAACTCACCCGCGAGCTCAACGCCGAATGCTATTCTTCCGATCTGCAACAGGTCGCCATCCGCCTCCGCGTCCTCTATCGCATTCCGGAGACGGCCGTCGTGAAAATTTTTCAAGATTACGCCGGCGACCCGTTCGACAGCCTCATCGCCCCGCGCATTCAGGAAGCCCTCAAAGAGGTTACCGCCCTCCAGAGTGCCGAACAGATCGTGAAGAAGCGCGAAGAGATCAAATCGCGCGCGCTCGCCTCGGTTAAAACCAAGGTCGGCGACGTCCTTTACGTTGAGGATATCGTTCTTGAAAATATCACCCTCTCGAAGGAACTCGAGGCGGCCATCGAGTCGAAGATGGTGCAAGAGCAAGAGGCGGCCAAGGCTCGCTTCACGCAGCAGAAATCCCAGATCGAAGCCGACACCGTCATCATCAAAGCCAAAGGCGAAGCCGAGGCGATTCGCATCCGGGGCGAAGCCCTCCGCGATACTCCCGGGCTGATTCAACTTCAGATCGTTGAAAAGTGGGACGGCAAAGCCCCGCTCGTTATCAGCGGCGGCGAAAACTCCGGGACTAATTTTATTCTGCCTCTCGGAACTCCGGCCTTGGCGCCGGCCGCAAAGAAGTGAGCTATCGAGCCCGGCGAACTTTCGCGCTGATCCTCGGCGCGGGAGTATTGGTCGGGCTCTGCTTGGTTTTCCCCCGGGTCTTGGCTTTCGTCGAACTGGCGGCCCGGGAATTGCGCTACTTCTGGTGGTTGATCGCCATCCTCGCACTCGGGGTTTGGCTGGTGTTTTTCCTCGGAAAAAATCGCGATTGAAAACTGAGGGTCCGCCGTAGAGTTTGGGCGCGCTCGTTCGGGGGAGGTGGCAGAGTGGTCTATCGCGATGGTCTTGAAAGCCATGTATTTACAGACGCACGACCCGGCTCAGTGCGAACGTATCCGCATGAACCCGACAGAATGCGACCAAGTGCGGACAAATTGTGTCAATGGATTGCCAACGGAAAAACTCCTGTGAATCATGAGCGCTTCCCCTCTTACCCCCCGCACCCCCCAGCGACAATTAGAGGCCATGACCGCGTCGCCGGCAAAGACGTGGCCCCAATCGGAAAACGCCTTGTTGGAGGTGGTGATGGTGGCGGCCTGTTTTTCGTAGCGCTGGCAGATGACTTGGAACAGCAGCGAGGCTTGGTCGTGGTCGAGTCCGAGGTAGCCGACTTCATCGACGATGAGCAGTTTTGGGGTGGTCAGCATTTTCATGTAATGGGGCATGCGGTTGGCGGCGAAGGCGGTCTTCATACGCCGCACCAGCTCCATGGCGGAGAGGAACAGCAAACGCTGGCCGCGTTCGGCGCAGGCCAGCCCCAGGGCGATGGCCAGATGAGTCTTCCCGACGCCGGGCGGGCCCTGGAAGATGACGTTGCGGCCTTCGTCCATGAAGCGTCCGGTGGCGAGTTCCTCGATCAGGGCACGTTCAATCGAGGGCTGGAAGGAGAAGTCAAAATCACCGAGACGCTTTTGCTAGGGTAGTCCGGAAAAGTGCAGGCTGGTCTCGATCGCGCGTTGGCGGCGGGCGGCGATCTCGGCCTCCAGGAGCCGGCCCAGGAAGTGGGAGTAACTCCAGTGGTGGGCGGCGGCTTGCTGGGCCAGAGAGTCGAGCTGGGCGTGGGCGGTGGTGGCGCCGATCTGCAGGAGCCCGTCGGAGGCGAGTTGTTCGTGCAGGGCGCTCATGAGGCCGTCTCCGCGTAGACGCTCAGGGGCCTGACCTGCACGGCCTGCGCAAAGGTGATGTGGCAGCCTTTGGGCGGTGCCGGTGGAGCGCTCGGCACCGAGAGTGCCCGGCGCTCCCGGACATGCCCCGGTGACTCGGTGCGCTGGCCTCGGCCGGAGTTGACCGGATGCCGGGCGATGACCAGATCGGCGGCGCGGATGTGGATTACCTGGTCCCCGGCATCGACGCTGACGCGGGTGCCGACCCGGCGTGCGGGCACGGAGTAGTCGTTGGTCTCGTAGCGCACGAGCGCTTCGACGCTCACCGTGCGTGCGGTGCTGCGGGTGACTTGATAGGGGTTGAGCTCGGCGGCGATGAGGGCTTCTTCGGCGAGGCGGTCGCAGGGCCTGGCCCGAGTGGTGCCGTGCTTGCGCACGTTGGCCACGTGGCCGAGCCAGTGGCGGCCCCGGGCGTTGAGGTCGTCGAGCCCGTCGAAGGTGCGGCCGTTTAGAAAACTGTCGCACAGGTAAGAGACGCTGCGTTCGACCTTGCCCTTGGTGCGGGGCCGGTAGGGTCGGCAGCGTTTGGCCTCGAAGCCGTGATGGCGCGCAAAGTCCAGGAAGCGGGGGTTGATGCGGTCGGGGCCGATCACGACTTGGCGCATGTTGTCGTAGAGGATGCGTCGGGGCCAGCCGCCGAAGAAAGCGAAGGCGTTTTGATGACAGCGGATCAAGGTGGCCACATCCATCGAGCGGGTAAACTCGGTGTAGAGGTAACGCGAGTAGGGTCGCGGCGCATTTCATTGAAGACGGAATCATCTATCGCCTCACGTGGGAAATGGAGGCCGTGCGGGTGCGCCGGCCGGAGTTGCTCGGTGACGATCCCAACGCACCCCGTCGCGGTTTGCGATGCGCCGCCTTTCTGGAGTCAGGCACGCTCAATCCCTCGGTGGCGGTGATGCTACAGATCGGATTGCCGTCTCGCCGAATCGCGCAGGAAATTGTCGCACAGGAGGAACTCGACCTCATATCGGTGTCCGGACTGAGGGCATGGCTGCGGGCGCAACGCCAGGAACCCGAAGCTCGATGGGCCTATCTTGAAGCGGCAATCCGTCCGCTTTGGACCACTTTCCTTGCCGATATTGGCACCACCGAGACCGACAAATGGACGGAAAAGACCATTATGCGAGCAGCGGCGTGAACGTCACGGTATCTCACCGATTTGAAAACCACGGTCGAAACGGCGTGGTAAAACGAAGCGGC
>JBDNFZ010000655.1:0-3981 GCA_041689555.1 Opitutaceae bacterium
CACGATACTCACGGTTTTGAGCGTCAACGTATTTGAGCAAGTGCCCATTCATGAACTGTTTACGGGCTTTGAACTCACCGATGACGATGCTGCGATCAGCAACCAACTGACCCTCAACTACTAATGACCGGACGGGCATGATATTGGACGTGGCTGCTTCAGGTGCTGAGTTCATCCCGAGTCTATCAGGACAAAAACGGCGGATTTTGTCTAGTCCAAAAGCGCGCCCTTCTCTTTCAAGCGCTTATCGCTTCATCCCCAAGGGCCCTGGCAAGGCGAGGGCGCCCCTTGCGTCGCTCCTTGCGTCGCTGTTCTGAACAAATCTAACTCCCGGTCTCGTCTCGCCCAGCGTCATGCGTCCCATCCAAGCCGAATTTTTTGAAACCGCAGCCCCGGTGAAGGACGCGGTTGCGTATTTCTCCGAAGCCTCGGCGGAATCCCGGGGTGCGATTCATACTCGCCCGGAAGTGGCCGAGTTCATCCTCGATCTGCTGGGATGGTGTCGCGGCAAAGAGCTTTCGCATGCCCGGCTGCTGGAGCCTTCGGCCGGTGAAGGCGATTTCCTGATCCCCGCCGTTCGCCGCTTGCTCTCCGGGGCTGAGCCCGACGACCTCAGAATCGCGTCCTGTATCCGTGCCGTGGAAGTGAATCTAGGCGCATTGGCTGTCTGTCGCGAGCGCCTGCATGAGCTTCTGAGCGAGTGCGGCTGGAGTCGGCTCAAGAGCGAACAATTGCTCGGCGATTGGCTGGTTCACGCCGACTTCCTGACGCTTCCGCTTCAAGCAGAATTCACCCACGTCGCCGGAAATCCTCCCTACTTGCGTTTAGAGAGCCTGCCAAAGGATCTGCTGCGGCTCTATCGGAGCCGGTGGGCGTCCCTCTTTGACCGCGCCGACCTCTATGTCGCCTTCATCGAAAAATCTCTCGGACTCCTCCGACCCGGAGGCCGCCTTGGTTTCATCTGCGCGGATCGGTGGATGAAGAATCGCTACGGCGGTCCGCTGCGCGCCTTGGTGTCGGTATCGTTTCACTTGGAGTCCTACGTGGATTTTACGGGTTGCCCTGCGTTTTTCAACGAGGTCGATGCCTATCCGGCCGTAACGGTTTTCCGGCGCGGCACGGGATCGAAAACTTACATCTCTTTCCGCCCGGAGGTCTCCGCGGCCTCGCTGATTCCCCTCGCCAAAGCATTGCGCGGCGAAATCAAAAATCCTGCGGTCTCCATCCGCCACGATGTGGCCAAGAGCGACCGGTCGTGGGCGTTTGATGAAGACGGCTGCATGGACGTCATCCGTCGGTTGGAGACTGATTTCCCCGAGTTGGAAACGGTGGGTGTTCGCGTCGGCATCGGCGTCGCCACGGGGGCGGATGCCGTCTATATCGGCCGCGACCTCGATGTGGAGGATTCGCGAAAACTTCCGCTGGTCACGACCCGGGACATCCGCAGTGGCCTCGTGGCGTGGAGAGGCGATTGGGTGCTGAATCCCTTCGAGGCCGATGGCCGGCTCGTCGAGTTGAGCCGCTACCCGAGATTCGCCGCTTATTTGGAAAAGCACCGCGAACGGATCGCTCGGCGCAACGTATCGGCACGCAATCCGCAGGGTTGGTTCCGCACCATCGACCGCATCCATGAATCGCTCACATGGCGCCCGAAATTGCTCATCCCCGACATCAAGGGAACGGCTCACGTTGTTTACGAGGAGGGCAAGCTCTACCCTCACCATAATCTTTACCACATTACTTCCGAGACTTGGGAACTCCGCGCGCTTCAGACCGTGCTTTCCAGCCGGCTGGCCCTTGCGTTTATCGCCGCTTACAGCCCGCGCATGCGGGGAGGAAATCTCCGTTTTCAGGCCCAGTATCTGCGCCGCATCCGCATCCCCGATTGGGCGACAGTCGGGCCAGCTCTGCGGCGAAAACTAGGCTCTGCGGCGATCAATCAGGATCAGAAGATGGGCGACCTCGCGGTGCGCGAACTTTACGGGCTCGATGAAGCAACGTGGTGTCAGCTCGGCCAAGCCGGGCAAACTGCCTCCGCGCCCGCAACGACATGAGCTCCGCACGCATCTCTTTCGACGCCCGCCTTCGCCAAGCAGTGCTTGGCTTTTGGGTAGGTCGCGCCACGGCCGCCGACAAACAGCGCGTCGGCGGCAGGACCGACCAAGGCAATCGCGGCATGGTTACCAACGGCAAGACGATGGATTCGTTCCGCGATATGATCGTCGACGTGGTCAAGCGGACCGGCCCCAAAGGCCTCCTCGTTCATCGCGACAAATCGCTGGTCGTGTTGCCGGGATTCTTTCGCCCGACGAAGCAATGGGACGTGCTCGTCGTCCACAACGGGCGTCTCTTGGTCGCAATGGAACTCAAGTCACTTTGCGGCCCTTCATTCGGAAACAACGCCAACAATCGCTGCGAAGAGGCGCTCGGCAGTGCTTACGATTTCCGCAAGGCCCAAAGCGAAGGTTTGTTCGGGCCGGGAGCAGCCCCTTTTCTCGGATATTTTATCTTGGTGGAAGATGCCAAGGGCTCACGCCAGCCGGTAGCTTCAAAGTCACCGCATTTCGCAACCGACCCGTATTTCGAATCGGCCTCCTACCAACGCCGCATGGAGGTGATGTGCGAGCGCATGATACAGCAGCAACTCTATGCCTGCGCTTCGGTGCTGACTGCCCCAAATCTCTCAGCGAACGGAGATCATGCAAATCTCTCGGCGCATACATCCTACCGGAATTTGCTCACTCGGCTAGCTGCGCACCTCACCGGTGAGGCGGAAGCCGCGCGGTTCAATGGCCTGATAAGCGAGGATCAAGCCCCCTACGGCACACCGTCCGTTTTGGACGGAGAATGTTTTGAGAGCGGAGACGTGTGAGCGAAGTTTCAGTCCGCAGCCTTCGGCGCCGTGTCCGATGCTACGGCTTCAGTTTCGCCGCAGCCGCGATGTCGTCCCGCGCGTAGAACTGAAAGGTGCGATCCGTGGACATCGCCACGAAGAGTCCGCCCGGAAAGCCGGGTAACTCGACCGGAGTCACGTCGTTGCCGTCGCTTTCATGCGACTGCAGTAAATGTAACCGAGCTCGGCATCGACCGCGATGGCCTCGATTTCCTTCTTCCCGCTGTAGCGACCGAGCGCGTGGACCTTGGTCATCTTTACCTTGCCGGTGCCGTCGTCCTCGAGGCGGAAGCACCAGCGACAATCTGCGGCCGGGCCGCTCTTGCTACCAACGATGGTCAAGATCGCGCCGTCGCCGGGACGTTTATAGAGGCGATGCCCATCGGGGCGCGGGTGGCGTCGCCGTTGAAGGTGACGAGTTCGCCGTCATCGAGCGGCGCGAGGTCGGGAAGACGGAGAACGCGCAGGCGCTTCATCACGCGCCCGGTGGTCACGGCGATGTCGGTGGGTTTTCCTCCGAGCATAAGGCCGGTGATGATCTCGACGTTGTCGGGACGTTTCAGCGTCGGTCTCTGCCCGACGATCTTACCGGCGAGATCGAAGAGATAGAGTCCGCCTGCCGTGTCCCTGTCGGTGCCGATGCCGACGCTCTTCGCGGGTTCGGCGCGGTTGATCCAGATGGCAGGATTATCGGTGTCGTGGCGCAACACGGCCGTCACCACCCGGGGTTTCACCGGTGTGTTGGTCACGTCGGCGTCAGGCGCAGCGGGCTGAGCGCAGGCGAAGAGTGCGAGGGCCGCTCAGCACGGAAGGAGGAACGAAATTTTCATGGAAATTTTTGACCGGGAAGTAGGGCGGACTGAAGTCCGCCCTACGTTGCTCAGAGTTTCCAGCGCACGCCGAAGTTGGCGGTGATGCCGTATTCCTCAAACTGGACTAGGCGGCCTGCGTTTTCGGAAAAGCGGACCCGGAAGGGCTCGTTGTTCACGTTGAGCACTTCACCGAAGATTTCCCAATTGCGGCTGAGCTTGTAGCTGCCGGTGAGGTCCAACTGGGCGAAGCGATCGACGTAGCGATCCTCGGCGGCG
>JBDNFZ010000656.1:0-1955 GCA_041689555.1 Opitutaceae bacterium
CCGATCCGCGCCGAGCTGACTCTTAGATATAAATTCTAACCGGCATTCGTTGCCCCATGCAGGCCGCTCCTACCGGGCGGCCTTTTTCTTTTCCGAAACAGTGGGAGCGGGTTTACCCCGCGACGCCTGCGTCTGCGCATCCCCATTCCCGTAGGCCGCCTGCTCGCAGGCGCTCCGCGCCCTGAGCCGGTCCTGGTGTGGAAATTCACCCTCCCGTAGACCGCCTGCTCGCAGGCGCTCCGCGCCCGCGTCCTCCCGTAGGAGCAAATTTATTTGCGACCCGAGCCCACGCCCACCCCATCTCCGATCTCCCATCTCCGATCTCCCATCTCCGATCCCCCCGTCCCCCGCCCCCGAAAAACCTCCCGCCCTCGTCTACGGCCTCGAAGACCGCATCCCTCTCGTCCCTGCCCTGCTCGTCGGCTTCCAGCAAGTCATGGCCATGGTCGTCGGCACGATCACGCCCGCGCTCATCCTCGCCGGCATCCTCAAATTTCCGCCCGCCGACACCGCCTACTTCGTCAGCATCGCGCTTCTTGCCTCCGCTGTCGGCACCTACCTTCGTAGCCGTCGCTATGCCATCGTCGGCTGCGGTCTCCTCAGTGTCACCGGCACCCGCTTCGCCTTTCTCGGCCCGCTCATCCAAGCCGGCCAAACCGGCGGACTCGCCCTCATGTTCGGCATGTCGCTCGCCGCCGCTCCCGTGCAACTTCTCTTCGCGCCGTTTCTCCCGAAACTCCAGCGTGTGTTCGCCCCCGTCGTCTCCGGCGTTGTCGTTTTGCTCATCGGTCTCTCGCTCATCCCCACCGCGCTCTATGGCATCGCCGCGCCCGCCGCTCCGGGCGCGCCCGCTTGGGGCGGCCTTCTCGTCGCCGCAACCGTCCTCGCCGTGGTCCTGCTCGCCCAAGCCACCGGCCGCACTTGGGCCCGGCTCGGCAGCTTTCTGCTCGGCCTCCTTGCCGGCTACCTCGCCTGCGGGCTGGCCGGCTGGCTTAAAGCTCCCTCTCTCGGTGACGACACTTGGCTCGTCATCCTCCGGTTTCTCCCGCACCACCTCGCCTTCAGTTGGGCGCTCCTCCTGCCCTTCGCGTTTATTTACCTCGTATCCGTCCTTGAATCCCTCGGCGACATGACCGCCACCGCGCAACTCTCCGGCCTCGACACGTCGAAGCCCGAGCATTGGCAACGCCTCTGCGGCGGCATCATCGCCGATGGTTTCACCAGTATCTTCGCCGCCCTCACCGGCGGTTTCCCCAGCACCACCTTTGCCCAGCACAACGGTGTCATCCAGGTCACCGGCGTCGCCAGCCGTCACCTCGGCGGCATCATGGCGCTCATGCTCGCCGCCCTCGGCCTGTTTCCCGCCGTCGGCCGCTGGGTCACCGCCATGCCCGGAGAGATCCTCGGCGCGCTCGCGCTCATGCTCTTTGGCCTCGTCGCCGTCTCCGGCCTGCGCCTCCTCCAGCGCGCCGGCCTTACCGCGCGCAACGGCCTTATCATCGCCTTCGCCCTCGGGGTCGGCCTTGGTGCCCGAGCCAGGCCGCCTGAGTCAAGACGCTCCCCGGCTGGATCGAGGCCCTCCTGGAATCCGGAATCGCCGCCGGCGGCCTCACCGCCCTCGTGCTCAATCTAATCCTGCCCGAGCGCGACTGAGGTTTCCCGGCGGCCCGCGGCGTTCCGATTTGGGTTGTCAACTCGCGGAACCCGTAGGCCGCGAGCAAGCTCGCGCTCAAACTCGCGGAACCCGTAAGGCGCGAGCGAGCTCGCGCTCAAACAGCGCCAGCATGCTGTGAGCCTACACTTACGGAACCAAACCGGAAAGCCGTGCCCGTCCACGGGTGTAACTGGAAGTGAAGTCAGTTTTTTTGCCAGTATTGGTCCCATTGGCGATTGGCGCGGAGGGTGCGGAGCTGGCACATGGCGTGGAGGTGGGCGGAAGTCCACCAAGCGCCGGC
>JBDNFZ010000657.1:0-6019 GCA_041689555.1 Opitutaceae bacterium
CCAGGCGAGCAGGAGCGACATCCCGAGCGCCACCGCCATGCCGCCGAGCAGGACGTTGAGCGTGGTGGCGGCGAGCTGTTCGGCGCGAGCGACGGTCTGCAACGCCGAGGCGTAGTCCCGGCGATTGAGATCCTCGATGGCGGCGAGCACGCGGTAGAGCGCCGCCTCGCTGCGTTGCAACGAATCGAGCGAGCCCGGGCCCCCGCTTTGGAGCGTCGACTCGGCCTGCGTCGCATAGTCCTGAAACGCACGGTCGAGAGACTCGATCATCGGGGCCCGGAAACGACCGGCCGCAGTCGCCGACCGGGCCATCAGCTCGCGGGTAAAGGCACCGCGTTGCCGCTCAAATTCGCGGCGCGCCCCAAACGGGTCGCCCCGTTGCATCCGCGCCGGGGTCGCGCTCATGAGCGTCGCCGCCTCCCGCATCCGCTGGCTCGCGAGCACCGCGCCGTAGTCGGCGATGAGCTCACCCTGAATCGAACCGGCGAGCTGGCGGCTGACCAAGACCGCGTAGCCGCCGGTGCCCACCAGCAGCAGCAGAAACGGCAGGAGGCCGAGATAGAGGCGGGTGCGCAGCATCGGGGGCGTCCGGGCCTAGATCAGCCCGAGTTTCTGCCGCTTGCGATACAAGGTGGCCGGGTCGATCCCGAGCACGCGCGCGGCCTCGTCGAGATTCCGCGTGAGCGCGAGCACGCGGCGGAGATGCTCCGCCTCGAGTTCGTCCAGGGTCACGCGCGCGCCGACCGCGATCCCGAGATCGGGCCCGACGGCGAACGGTTCGGGCAAGTCGGCCGGCTCGATCATCTCGCCTGCCGCGAGGATCACGGCGCGCTCGACGACGTTGCGCAGTTCCCGGAGATTCCCCGGCCAAGCATAGCCGGCGAACGCGGCGAGCACCCCCGGCGCATAGCCCGTGATTTTTCTGCCGAGACGGGCCGCGAAATGCCGACGGTAGCTTTCCGCCAGGCCCGGGATGTCCCCCGCGCGCTCGCGCAGGCCGGGCAGGGTCACGGCGATGACGTTGAGCCGGTAAAACAAATCCTCGCGAAAGCGCCCGGCCTTCACTTCCTCGGCGAGGTTCCGGTTGGTCGCGGCGATGACACGCACGTGCGCGCGGCGGGGCTCCGGGTCCCCCACCCGCTCGTATTCGCGCTCCTGCAGGAGACGGAGCAACTTGGGCTGGATCGCCAGGGGCAGTTCGCCGATCTCATCGAGAAACAAGGTGCCGCCGTCGGCGGTGGAGACCTTGCCCACGGTGTCGCTCACGGCACCGGTGAACGCGCCTTTCACATGGCCGAAGAGCTCGCTTTCGAGCAGCTCGCGCGAGAGCGAGGGGCAGTTGACGGTCACGAACGCGGCCTCGCGCTGCGCGCTCCGGCGGTGCAGCTCGCGGGCAAGCACGCTCTTGCCCGTGCCACTCGGCCCGAGGAGCAGGAGGCTCGCCGAACTCTCGGCCGCCTTGAACGCCACGGCGAGCGCGCGGGTCATCGCCGGTTCGTTGGAATCGAGGGCCGGCGGCGGGACCTCGGCGGCGACTTCGCTTTCAAGCGCCCGCACCCGCCGGCCGATAACGGCGGCCCGCTCGACCTTGGCGACCACGGCGCGGATTTGGTCCGGCGTGAAGGGCTTGGGTATAAAATCGAAGGCCCCGCGACGCATCGCCTCGACGGCGGTGGCGATGTTGGCGTAGGCGGTGAACATCACCACGGCGGGGGCGGGCCGGGCTTGGAGGATGCGGTCGAGCAAGGCGAGGCCGTCGTCGGCCCCGAGCTTAAGGTCGAGAAAGACGGCGTCGAAGGCTTCTTGCTCGACGGCCTTGAGCGCCCGCGCTGCGGTCGCGGCCTCGACGGCGGTATGGCCGGTGGTCTCGAGGGCGATGCGCGTGGTTTTCCGAATCGAGGGTTCGTCGTCGACGATGAGGACACGCATCGGTGGGGATACTTTCGCCCGGTCCCCGGGCCAAGGCCGAAAAACCGGGGCCACACCCGCGTATGCCGTTTCGGTCGGCAGCAGCATTTTTCTTGTGTCGAACCCCGCCGGGAACCCCTCTAACCGTTTTCTTCCGCCTAACCGTCATGCCCAATTCCGCCCCGAATCCCGCCGTCCCCGCCTCGCCCGCCGCCGCCCGCGGCGCGGACCTCGAGATCAAGGACGCCCACCTCATTTTTACCGCGATCTGGGCGGACCTGGAAACCGAGTTTGGCCGGGCCGAACTGCGCTTCCCCAAGGAGATCATTCTCCTTGGCGGCGCGCCCGGCGCGGGCAAAGGCACGAACACCGATTTCATCGCCAAGGCCCGCGGGCTCACCTGCGAGCCGATCGTCATCAGCGCCCTGCTCGACACGCCCGAGGCCAAACGACTCAAGGACGGCGGCAACATGGTCGGTGATCGTGAAGTGATCGGCTTGCTGCTCCGCCGGCTGCTCCGGCCCGAATTTCGCGACGGCGTGATCTTGGACGGCTTCCCGCGCACCAAGGTGCAGGTCGAGTGTTTGAA
The DNA here is from genome assembly GCA_041689555.1 of Opitutaceae bacterium. Lineage (GTDB taxonomy): Bacteria > Verrucomicrobiota > Verrucomicrobiia > Opitutales > Opitutaceae > Tous-C4FEB. The sequence continues at coordinate 2,498 of JBDNFZ010000657.1, forward strand.
GCTCCTCGTGGACAAGATGCACGGGCTGCGACGCGAGTTCTATACGACGCCGCTCAGCCTCCACTTCCGCCAGCCGACGATCCACATCATGGTGCTCTTCGTCGACGAGAAGACCTCGGTCGAACGTCAGCTCCAGCGCGGCCGTAACGTGAAGGCGCACAACAAGGAAGTGCGCCGCACCGGCATCGGCGAACTGCAGGAGGAGCGAGCGACCGATTTTGACCAAGGGCTCGCACAGCGACGCTACCGGGTTTTTAAGGAGTCGACTTGGGGTGCACTCCAGGGGTTGAAGGAGATCTTCCACTACCATTTTGTGAACGCGCAGGATACGTTCGCCGAGGTCGAGCAGAACATCCGCCGCGAGCTCGACTACCAGAGCACCCTCGAGCTCGACTCCCGCACCGTCGACCGGCTCCGGGGCATTCCCGTCGCCAGCGAGATCATCGTCCACGCCCGCCAGGAGCTGGTGAAACGTCTCGACGGTTACGCTTTGGAGCAGCCCGAGCTGTTCGGCCGCGTGGCGGTCTTCATCGAGAAAAAGATGATGCCGATCGTGCTCCGGCACGCGATCTCGGGCTTGGCGCTCGTCAACGCCGAGGATCCGGCGCTCGATGAACCGGTCGCGCTGGCGATGCTGATCGATATCTTTTCCGAGCGCGGCTACCACGCGGCGGTCGACCTGCACCGTATCGAGGTGCCCGAGCACTTCGACGTGCAGACCGGCCAGATCAAATGCCGCGTCAAAAAAGTCTACCGTATCCAAGTGCGCTTCCCGGGCTCGGAGATCAGGCGGGGGTAGCGCGCCGCGCTACTCGTAACGCAGTGCCTCGATGGGATCGAGGGACGCGGCTTTCCACGCGGGGTAGAAGCCGAAGCCCACACCGATGGCCGAGCAGACCGTGAGGCCGGTCACCGCCCAGCCCCAGGGGAAGACGGCCGAGGCGTTGAGGATTTGGGCGGCGACGTTGCCGCCGATCACGCCGAGGGTGATGCCGACCAGACCGCCGACCATCGAGAGCAGGACGGCCTCGATGAGAAATTGCATGAGGATGTCGCGCTTCTTCGCCCCGATGCTTTTGCGGATGCCGATCTCCTTGGTGCGCTCCGTCACGCTCACGAGCATGATGTTCATCACGCCCACCCCCGAGGCGAGGAGCGCGATCGCGCTGATGACGAAGGCGCCGATGGCGACGACGCCGGCGATCTTGTTGAAAGAATCGATGAGCGTGTCGTTGGAGAAGACCTCGAAGTCGTTGTCGTCCTCGGGGTCGAGGCCGCGCACGAGTCGCATGGCGCCGATGGCCGTGTCCTGCGTGGCCGCGAGTTCGGCCTGGCTGGGGGCCTGCACGTTGATGCTCAGGGAGCGGCTGGAGCGGCCGGACTGGCCGAAGCTGCCGTAGACCTCGAGATACTGGGTGATCGGGGTGAGGGCGTTGTTGTCCTGGCTCTGGCCGAAGGTGGAGCCCTTGGCCGCGAGCACGCCGACCACGGTGTAGGTCGGGCCGTCGATCCGCACGAACCGGCCGATCGCCTCTTCGTTGACGAAGAGGCGTTTCACGATGTCGTCGCCGAGAACGACGACCGCGCGGCCGAACTCGACGTCGTCGGTGGAGAGGTTGCGCCCGGCGGCGAGTTCGTAGTTGCGGCTGGTGATGAAGTTTTCGTCGGCGCCGATGAGCGGGACGTTGGGATTGGTGCGGCGGTCGAGGTAGGCGACGCGGCGGCTGCCGCGGCGGATGGAGACGCTGATCTCGGCCGTGTCGCGCAGGATCTCCTTGAGGCGCAGGGCCTGGGGATAGGAAATGTCGCGGCGGTTGCCGAAACGCTGGCGGGGATCGCTGAAGTTGATGGCCGGGAATTTGCTGAACTGAAAGCTGTTCGCGCCGAGAACGTTAAGGCCGGACTCGATGTTGGAGCGGAGGCCGGAAATGACGGTCATCACGCCGATCACCGAGAACACGCCGACGGCGATGCCGAGCATGGTGAGGCCGGAGCGGAGCTTGTTGGCCGCGAGCGAGCTGAGGGCGAGCCGCAGGGTTTCGGCGAAGTTCATTCGTAACGGAGGGCGACCACGGGATCGAGTTTGCTGGCCGACCAAGCGGGGGCGAAACCGCTGAGCACGCCGGTGAGCACGGAGATAACGAGGCCCGTCATCACCAAGCCGAAGGAGAACACCAGCGGGAAGGAGGGCGCGATGGCGCCGACGGCGAAGGAAAGTCCGGCGGCGGTCGCGAGCCCGGCGACGCCGCCCACAAAGCAGATGGCGACGGCCTCGATGAGAAACTGGAGCAAAATGGTGCGGCGACGGGCGCCGAGGGCCTTGCGGGTGCCGATTTCCTTCGTGCGCTCCTTCACGCTCACGTAGGTGATGTTCATGATGCCGATGGCGCCGACGAAGAGCGCGAGGCTGGTGATGAAGAGGCCGGCGAGGGCGATGCCGTTTTTGATCGGGTCGAGTTGGGCGCGGATGGTGCCCTGTTCGTTGATCTCAAAATCATCTTTCTTCTCCGGACCGAGCTGGCGGATACGGCGCATGAGGCCGCGGAGTTCGTCGCGCGCGGCCTCCATCCGGGTGACATCCACCTGCACGCGGATCTCGCCGTCCTCGCCTATGCGGAAATAGCGGCGGTAGGTCGTCATGGGCATGGCGAGCATGGAATCCCAACTGAAGAGGCCGAGGAAGCTGCCCTGCTTGGCGGCGACGCCGAGGACCTGGAAATTCTGGTCGCGCACGCGCACGGTCTTGCCGACCGCAGATTCGCCGGGGAAGAGGGCATCGGCCACGTCGAAGCCGATCACGGCGACGTTGGCCCCGGACTGCGCCTCGAATTCGCTGAAAAAACGGCCGTCGCTGAGGTCGGAGCGGGTGATGCGGGCGTAATCGGCGGAGGTGCCGAGGGTGTAGATTCTGTTGAGGCGGTATTCACCGCGGATGACGCTGGTGCTGCGGTTGGCGGCGGGCACGGCGAGGTTGAGCGCGGTGCCGGGGGTGGCGGCGATCCACTCGTTGATGGCGCGGGCGTAATCGTGGCGGATGGGGCGGCGGTTGCGGAGATTCCACCAGTCGTCCACATCGCGCCAGGGCCACTTGCTGACGTAGAGGATGTCGTCGCCGAAGCCGGCGAAGCTGCGGTCCACGCCGACGTCGATGCCCTTGATGGCGGTGCCCATGAGGGTGACGGCGACGATGCCGATGACGACGCCGAGGGCCGTGAGGGCCGAGCGGAGTTTGTTCGCGCGGATCTGGGCGGATGCGATCCGGACGGACTCGCTGAGCTCGTAATAAAGACGCCTCATGGGGAGTGCGGAGTGACAGCGGCGGAGCGGGCGGTGCGGATCGAGGCTACGGCGATGGCGGTGAGCTCATCGGCCTCGCGGCGGAGGTCACCAAGCTTGGCCGCGGGAAGCAGCCCGGACTCCTCGATCAGCTCCAGCCACAGAGCAGACTCATCGGCCTCCTCCTCGACCGTGCCCAGCTTGGAAACGAAATCGGCGCGGGACTTGGCACGACACGCGGAGCGA
>JBDNFZ010000658.1:0-7794 GCA_041689555.1 Opitutaceae bacterium
ACCGCTAAGGAGTCCGGCGGCTGGTCACTTTTGCATAGCGAGATAAAGAACCAGTTAATTCCTCATGATTTGAAAACCTGACTCAGCGCGTCGTAGGCGGGTTTGGGTTGGCGCGTGATGTCGATGACTGCGGTGTTGGCCGCACAGGGGAAACAATCGTGCCCCATCCAGAGGAGGAAACCACCGCAGCGCGGGAAGCTGTCTTTGCAGGCCTTTGCGGCAATTTGGAGCGCTTCCGCTTGCAATGCGCGGCTCCATTCGCAGTAGGCGGCCAAGGTTTGCGGCTCTGAGGTTTTTTGAAACTCGCCCCACTGGCGCCACCAGGCACAGGTGAGCATCCAATACAGATTATTCTCCTCCGGAGGCCAGGGACAAAGTCCATTCGCGTAGTGCTCAATTTGCTTGGCGGTCATCGTGCCGGGCATGCCGGTCTCGCTGCGGAAAAGGGCGTCATCGTTTTCCCAGTAGCGTTTCCAGTCATCGAGCGTCCCGCTAATATTCCAAGGGCCGTGGACGTCGTGGTGCAGCCCCTTGCCAAAGTCGGTCTCCTCTGCCGTGAAACGAGGGCCGCTGGCGGAGGTGGGCAGGTAGCGGATGCCGGGTGATTCGCGCTCAACGACTTTGCCCAGCCTCGCCAGACAGGGGTGTGCGAGATCCGCTGGATAGCCAATGCCCGCTTTGCTTTCTTTGCCGCGTTGCAGTTCGTTGCCGCCGCACCAGAGCAAGAGCGAGGCGTGATGGCTGCGGCGACGCACAAAGTCGGTGGCGATGAGTTCGAGCCGATCAATAGCGCTTGGATCTTCGGGCGGCCAGTTGTCGATGCCCGAGGATGAAAGCGGAAATTCCTGCCAGACCATCAGCCCCGCTCGATCCGCCGCCTGATAGAAGGCTTGGCTCTCCAGATACGCTCCACCCCAGACGCGCAGGAGGTTGCAACCCATGTCGCGGTAGAGGCCGATCAGCGTGTGCATGTCGTCGCGATGATCGCTTAGATAATCCAGCGAGACAGGTGTCCAGTTGACGCCCTGTAAAAAGACGGGTCGTCCATTGACCTCGCAGATCCACGGTTCAGCACCGTCCGGCGCTCCCATGCAGGGCAGCCATTGAATGTGCTTGAAACCGACGTCGCCGGACCACAGGGATTCGCCGGATTCGGATAGGACTTCGACGTGGTAACGCGGCTGCTCGCCTTCTCCATTGGGCCACCAGAGCTGAGGGTTTTCGATGGGGATCGTGGTGGGCGAACGGCCTTCCTCGAAACGGAACCGAAATTCCGTCTTTTCACCCTGCGGCCCAGTAAGCAGAAGCAAAGCGTCGCTGGAAGATTGTGCTGCAGTCCGCAGATGGATACTTCCCGTGGCAAGGTCTGCGGACAGCTCGGTTCGCACCGATTCCACCTGCATGGCCGGAGGGTCGATCAAAAGTCGCAACCCCGGGCCGATGCCGATGGGCACGAATCGTGGGCACCAATCCCAGCCGTAGGAAAAACGTGGTTTGAAATGCGTCGAACGGCTGGTGAATCCCATCTGGCCCTGCTCGGCAGGTGTGACGTCGAAGACGATGCCGAGTTCGTGGGATTTTCCCGGCTGCATGAAACCGCCGAGGTCAAAACAGTGACGGGTGAGCGCGCCGTTGAACGTATCCACTATTTTCCCATCCACGAGAATCCAGCCCGAGTGATCGAGTTGCTCCGCTTCGAACCGGACCTCACGAAAATTTTCCGGGAGGGTGATGGATGTAAAAAATTCCCAGTGCCGATGCTCGACCCATTCGCAGGCAAGCGAGTTGGTTCCCAAAAGCCAATCCGGAAGGTGGCCGTTTGCGCGGAGGGCGGCTTGGACAGAACCCGGGACATTGACTGTCATAGCCGCGAAGTCGGGCGGCAGGGACCTTCCCATTTCCATGCTTAGGCTAAGCTGCCAGCCATAAGGTCGCCAGCCGCGAAGTTGCCAGAGGTGTTGATGAAGATTGATCGTGCTCATAAGAAAATATTAGCGGCGGGGGCGTTCTCCCTAACGATTTGCGATTTTGAATCTAAAGCGGGTTCCAGTCGGAAGATTTTCCCTGGATGGAATGGGAGGGCCTGAGTTCCTTGGGATCAAATTCGTCGCGCAAGAAAAGCAGGGATTTGCGTTTCGGAAGAAAGATCCCCGCATCGAAATCCGCGTCGGGCCAGGCTTCGACGAGGTGACCGAGGATACGGTGGCACGGGTTGCCGAGGTGGCCGGGGTGAGCGGCGTGCCAGCGCTCGATGGCATCGAGGTTGTCCAACTCGTCAATGGCGATGGCGTTCACGAAGGCGAGGAATCTGTCGTCATCAAGGCCGCCCTGGGCGCGACGCCATTTTGCGTCGGCAAGCCGGGCATAGTTCCGCAGTGCGCGGAATGAGCGCCAGTGAATCTCGAAGACCGCTTTTTCCCAGCTTGCGGAGGCGTCGGCAGCAGGGATGTCTCGCGCGATTTGAGCGGCCTCTTCGAGCCGTGAGGTCACCTCTGTGGCGGAGCGCAGCAAATGCGGAATCGTATCCCCGGCGAAGAGGTTGTAAGGCGCGAAGTAATTCCAGGCATGCGTGGTGTCATGGAAACGCAAGTCGTCGAGGTGGAACGGCGAGAACAGGCAGTATCCAAGTCCGCAGCCACGGGCGTCCATATTCGCAACCTCCCGGCTTGGGATACCTGTCGGCATCCATGTTTTGGCCTCGCGATAGAGATCGTAAGCGGGAAGAACATCTCCGGCGGCATCCGCCCAGATCTCCCGCAGGGTTCTGTCGAGAAGTTCACTCTCTTCGGCATCGGGGTCCGCCGTCCATTCGCTCATCGCGGTAGCGAGCGAGCCGGGCTCGATGCACCCGCAGTCGTAGTCCATCCATCCGCCGGCCCCGGCATCCTTCAGTGCGCGGCACTTACGGATGGCAAAGAGCGGGTCGGGCGGAGCGGGCAGGAAAAAGTTTTCCATCCCACGGCTCCACGAAACCATGTCGATCGGCACGAGCCCGCGTGCGTTGGCCTTCTGGCAATGCCCGGGAAAATCCTCCGCGAGCCCGTCGGCAATGTTGCTGATGTCGGCAATTTTCCCGCTCCACAGGCCTTCGGGAGCCGAGAACGACATTCCGCGCGCGGAACGCCCGATCACCAGGGATCCGGCGGGAAGTTTCCCCGTCACTTCGTCCACCAGTTCCGCCGGGAGCCACCAGTCATACATCGCCAGCTTGAACCCTCCCGTCCGTTGTTCCGCGATCCCGGAGAACGTGGAAAACACATCAGCGATGCCCTTGCGCAGCGAGCGTCCGCCGCAGCGCGGGCAGCTCGCATCGCAGAAGCTCGCCTCGTTGTCGATCATGCTCACGATGACACCCGAAATCCCGGGAAGGCCAGCGATGGCATCGCGCGCCATAGACTTCCAGAAGGCCACCGCCTCCGGCACTTCCCAGCAGAATGCGATCTCCTTGCTTCCGTGCCAGCCCCAGCCCCCGCGGCCTCGCCACCCGGGCGGCAAGAGAGCCTGCGCATAATCGGGAAGCCGGGGCTCCCAGCAATCGAGCCAGACCTCGATGCCGTGGCTTGCCGCGCGCCGGCAAATTTCATTGATATAGTCTTGATACTCCTCCCGCCGGTGCGAGCGGGAGATGTCGAAAAGGCTGATGAGGTGGAAGTGGTGGAAAAACTGCCCTGTGTTCCCCGTCCGCATCGGATCGAAGGGCGCATTCTGCAGGTAGAGAGCTCCGGATCCCATCTTCCGAAGGAAAGAAAAATAGTCGTCGTCGAAAGCTTCGAGACGGGCGTGGCGGCATTGGGCAAGGCGAATCGGTAACGGCGACATAAAAGGGAAAGTTCAGCAGTTTTGTTCGACCTCTTGATTGAAGGCCATGCGGCCTATTTGCTCCACTTGGCCGACTCGATCCGAACGGTGGTGTTGAAAATCCGGTAGTTGAATCTGTTGTTGATGAGGTAGGCCTCCAGGGAAGGGTCGGCGGCGGTGTCGGGATAGCTTGTTGCGTCCCTTTTCAAATCCGCATCGAATTTGGACGGGTCTATGAAAAGGCCGCCGAGCTTCGTTTGGAGCGCGGTTTTGTTCTGCGGGGACATGCGGGCTGCGGATGGCTCATCAATGGCAACCATGGTCACCTGGACCTGGGTGGGAAGCTGGTTCCAGGTGCCGGAAGATGATTGGTCCCGCGAGTCATAGGCATAGGTCAGGGCACCGGCCGGGAGATTACTGCCGTCGCTGTCTTTCGCCTGGAATATCAACGTTATGACATTGTCGGCAAGGGGTCGGGCCTGGCGGCTGGTGCCCATCGCGCTAGTGATCCACCCATCGTTCGTGGATGTATAGACGCCGAGACTTTCCGTCGGTTGAAGAAGTTCCATCAGGCGGAAGCGCTGTTTGGAGCCGGTGATGAAATCGGGCTTCAATGATCGTGTGCCGGCATCGGCATCATTATTATATTCCACAAAGAAGCCTACAGCATTCAGAAGGTTGTCGAGCTTGCTGGTAATGGTGTTCGTCGAGTAACCCAACGGTGCCTGAGCGAAGCAAGCCCACCCCTGCCCGGCTGAGGCATAGGACGTTGCGGGTCCGATGAGAAAGTGCTGGTCCGAGCATCTGGCATAGGATGCCGGAACAAAGCTGCCGGCATTATTGGTCGTCCGGCGATTGCTACCGGCGTCCAAATAGTCCCAGTAGGGATTGAGAGTCGCCTGGCTCAGCGACCGTCCGATGCGTTCGAAGGCGAATCGGGAGGCTTGGAAGCTGGTGACCTTGGCATCCGCATTTTTCCAGGATGTTGCAACGCTGGAAACCGTGTTGGTCAGCAAGATGATGAGGAGCGCGGTGACCGCCATGGCTACCAGCATCTCGACCAGGGTGAAGCCGGTTCTTCCCCTGCTCTTGTTGTCCTGTATCATGGGCGGTAGACTGCGGTTGTCCCAAGAACAGTGTCAAAACTGACCGTCGCAAAATTTGCGGGCAACTCGTTGGCGACGGCCGGCTCGGCAGCTCTCGCGATCGAGACCGTCTGAGGGGCGCCGGCGGCGAACCCCTCAATACTGCCGCTTGGCAAAAATCGCACTCGACGGGTTTCGGCTGCGATAAACCCTGCAGCCGCATCATTTGTGAGAGGGGCGGAGGAAAGGATCGTCGAGCCTTTGGCGGAACTCCGCATGGCGATTCCGTCCGGCAGGCGGACGAGTTTCAGCTTCGTCTCGTTGGTTCCGTTGATTTTAACGATGCGGAACCCCGAATATTCCCCGGCGGAATTGTCCGGCTTGTAGAAACGCAGCTCCACGGGCCTGCCGGAAGTGATGGCTGTCTGCCGCGCCAACTCGGCGGTAGCCCGGAGTTCGATCGCCGCAGTCGTGACGCGGCTCGACCCGATGGCACCCATTCCCGCAACGGCCATTGTCCCGAGTATTGCCGCGATGGCAATCACAACGAGAAGCTCCACGAGGGAGAATCCCGGCAGCGGCTTTGTTCGGGAGGAGTGGCTGAGCGGTTTCACGCTGCTAAACGTCGCGCTTTTGGCTCGAAAATTCAAGGAGGAGGTTGAATAGACAGAAAGGACACACTTATCTTCTCTCGCAGAAGAAATAATCGTTCCCGGCACTTGCACGGTTGTCCTTCCAAGAAAACGGTAGGTTATCTGTATGGCTTGTTTTTGCAAGGCAGCCGGAATAAGACTCCCCGCTTTTATGAAAGCACAAATACCCACCCGCCTCATCGAATCCTACAGCGGACTGCGTACGGCCGTGACGCGTGTTGAGCTGCTTGAAGCAGGACCGCGATTTCTCCGTTTTCGTACCTTCGCTCCCCTCCAGCTTAAAGCCATGGTTTCCTCCGCGGATCCCAAGATGGTGGAATACCAGGGGCGGGCGGCCACCGAGGAGCCTGCAATCGGCGAACTGCGGATCGACATTATTTCTCCGCGTGTGATTCGCGTGCGCTACGCCGAGGGCGGGCCCGTGCCGGAAAATGCGAGCACCATGCTCCAGGGGGCACCGGATCCCGGAGCAGTGCCGGAAATCAGCGTAGGCTTGGATCGGGTGGAGATTCGGACGTCGGAGCTGCGCTGGCAGATCGAACTCTTCCCCTTCCGGATGGAAGCGCGGGATACAAGCGGTTGTCTGCTCACAGAGGTGGGAGGAGAAGAGAAAAACTTTTTCGGCAACTGGGATACCCTCAATACCGGTCTGATTCACAACGAAGAGCAGCGCATGGCGACCGAGTGCTTTTCCCTGGCTCCGGGCGAGGCGGTCTATGGGTTCGGCGAGAAGTTCATCAAACTCGACAAAACCGGGCAGACGATCGACCTGGATACCGACGACGCCCTCGGGGTGACGACTCCGCGCAGCTATAAGAACATTCCCTTCTATGTGACTTCGGGGGGATATGGGATCTATTTCAACCACTCAAGTCGAATGACCTTCTGGTTGGGAAGCCGGAGCGCAGCGGATATTCAGGTGGTGCTGGATGATCCATTTCTGGATTATTTCTTTATCGCAGGTAGCATCAAACAAGTGCTCCAAGGCTATACCGGGCTGACCGGTAAGCCACCTGTTCCGCCGGCTTGGACCTTCGGCTACTGGCAGAGCAAGATCAGTTATAAGGCTGCGGACGAGGTGCTCGAGGTCGTCCGCCAGATGCGGGCTCATCAGGTGCCGTGTGATGTCGTTCATCTCGACACGTTCTGGTTCAAAGAGGACTGGTATTGTGACCTGGAATTCGACAAAGAGCGTTTTCCAGATCCGGCGGGATTCATGAAAGAGTTGCGCGAGATGGGAGTGCGCATCTCCCTCTGGCAGTTGCCCTATGTCCCCGAAGGCTCGGAATATTTCAACGAACTCAAGGCTGCAGACGGCTTTGTCAAGACGCAGGACGGAGCGATTTTTGACGTCAAGACGTGTTTCACGCCGGGGTTCAAAGGGATCGTTGGCTTGATCGATTTCACCAACCCGCAGGCGATCGCAGTCTTCCAGAACCGGATTCGCCGTCTCCTCGAAATGGGAGCCAGTGTGATCAAGACCGACTTCGGCGAATTCGCGCCCGTCGATGGTGTTTACCACGACGGCACGCCTGGCAGCAGAATACACAATCTTTATCCGTTGCTTTACAACAAGGCGGCGTTTGAAGTCACGGAGGCTGTTACGGGCGAAGGGGCCGTCTGGGCGCGCTCGGCTTGGGCGGGCAGCCAGCGGTATCCGCTCCACTGGGGCGGCGACAATAGCCCGAATTTCCACAACATCATCCCCCAGCTCACCGGAGGGCTCTCGCTGGGATTGTGCGGATTTCCTTTCTGGAGCCAGGACATCGGGGGATTTCTCGGAACGACCAGCGATCTTCTGCTCATCCGCTGGATGCAGTTTGGGATGTTCCTCTCGCACTCCCGCATTCACGGCTACGGGGACAAGGAACTCTACAAGTTTTCGCCCGAGGTGCTCCGGCACTGCCGGAGCATCATCCATTTGCGCTACGCCCTCATGCCTTACATCCTGGGCAGTGCCTTCAAATCGGCGGCCGAGTCGCTTCCGATGGCGCGTGCCTTGGTGGTGGAGTTCCAGGACGATCCGAATACCTGGGGCATTTACGACGAGTATCTCTTCGGCGAAAGCCTTCTCGTGGCCCCGGTCTTTACCGTGGACGGCCGCCGCCGCATCTACCTCCCCAAGGGGGAATGGACCTGCTGGTGGACCGGTGTGGTGGAGCAGGGAGAACATTGGATTTCCGTGGCTTCTCCGCTGGCCAGCATCCCGCTTTATCTCCGCGAGGGCGCGGTGGTGCCAATGCAGGAAGTGATGAACT
>JBDNFZ010000659.1:0-8933 GCA_041689555.1 Opitutaceae bacterium
CCCGTCGAGGGCTTTCACGCCGGTCAGGGCAAAGTCGGTGATCTTGCCGCGGTGAAAATCTTCGGCGCCGACGATCGGGTAGGCTCTGCCGGCATACTCGGCCCCGAGGGTCGGGGTGAGCAGGCGCCGGTAGGAGCGCACAAAATCCTGCGCGGTCACCGGACGCCCGTCGGACCAACGCGCCTCGGGGCGCAGGTGAAAGGTGTAAATCCGTTTGTCGGCGGAGACCTCCCAGGATTGCGCGAGCGCGGGGACGATTTTCGTGTTCCCATCCATGCGCACGAGGCCCTCGTTTAGCGCGCGGCTGAGGCGGAATTCAGGCACGCCGGTCATAAGTTGCGGGTCCAAAGACTGAGGATCGACGCCGATATTGACGTGGAGGATTTTCGGGGCGCCGGTGGCGGAGCGGGTAGCGGCTGCCGCCGCGAACAGCAACAGACCGCCGGCGAAGAACGGGCGGAAGAGACGGGGTAGGGGAGGGCGCATGGGAAGAAGATGGAAGCAGGATTTGTGCGAATGAAGCCGGCTGCCGGCCGGTTGCCAAGCCGGAGGCGGGCGACGATCAACCTGGGGCCGCTGGCGAGCGGGAGAATCGTCGGGGACTCGGGGAAGGGAACGAGGGTCGCGAGCGTAAGCGACCGTGAGAGGATGGGCCGAAAGGCGAAGGTCAGTTCAGGAACGCCTGGAGCTCCGCGGCCAGCTTGCCGCCGAAGCCGGGGACTGCGGCGATGTCGGCGACGCCGGCGGCGCGGAGTTTTTCGATGTCGCCGAAGTGGGCGAGCAACGCGGCGCGGCGGACCGTGCCGAGGCCGGGGAAATCGTCGAGCACGCTCTCGCGGATTTTGCGCGAGCGGAGATCGGCGTTGTAGGTGTTGGCGAAGCGGTGGGCCTCGTCGCGCAGGCGTTGGAGGAGATTGAGCGCGGGGGAATTCAGCGAGAGGTTGAGCGGCGGGCGGGCGTCGGGGAAGATGATCGTCTCGTGTTTCTTCGCGAGGCCGATGAGCGGAGGAGGCGTGAGGTCGAGGGCGACGAAGGCCTTGAGCGCGGCGCCGATCTGGCCGCGGCCGCCGTCGATCACGACGAGGTCGGGCAGGGGCTTGCCCTCGTCGCGGAGGCGGCGGTAGCGGCGGCCGACGACTTCCTCCATGGCGCGGAAATCGTCGTTGCCCATGAAGCTTTTGATCTGGAAACGGCGGTAGTTGCTTTTGTCGGGCCGGCCGTCGGCGTAGCGGACCATCGAGGCGACGACAAAGGTGCCGGAGATGTGGGAGATATCGAAACACTCGACGGTGCGCGGAGGCGGATCGATGGCGAGGGCCTGGCCCAGGAGGCGCAGTGCCTCGGCGCTGGCATCGGGCAGGGTGAGCGTGGGATCGGTGCGTTCGAAGGTGCGGGTCTTGGCGAGGGTTTTGCCGAGGGCGAAGACGATGTCGCGGAGCTCGGCGGCTTTCTCGAAATGTTGTTTTTCGGCGGCGGCGAGCATCTCGGCGCGGAGCGATTCGAGCCATTCGCGCGATTTGCCGTCGAGGAATATACAGGCCGCGTCGAGGCGGAGGCGGTAGACCCCGGGCGTGACGATATTCTCGAAACCGGAGAGTTCCTGGCGCACGTCGTCGTAGAGCTGCCAGGTGCCGTCGGGGAGTTTCTTGGGCGTGGCGTCGCCGAGGAGGACGCCGAACTGGCGGCGGAGCTGGGCGAGGGTCTTACGCAGGAGGCCGCTGTGCGCGAAGGGGCCGAAGTAGCGGGAACGGTCGTCCTTTTTGAAGCGGGTGAGGCGGATGCGCGGGAGTTCCTCGGCGACATCCACGCGCACGAGGAGGAAACGTTTGTCGTCGGTGAAGTCCGTGTTGTATTTCGGTTTCCACTGCTTGATGAGCTTGCCTTCGAGGAGGAGGGCCTCGGGCTCGGACTTCACCTCGTGCGTGTCGAAGTCGGCGATCATGTCGATGAGCGCGCGGATCTTCGGGTGCCAGGTCATGGCGCGGGAAGGCGTGAAGTAGGTGGAGACGCGCTTTTTGAGATTCTTGGCCTTGCCGACGTAAATGATGCGGCCGAGGCGGTCCTTCATGAGGTAGACGCCCGGCAAGTCGGAGAGACGGCGGACCTTCTCCTTTAGATTTACGGTTTCGCCGGTTGGCATTTTGGCAGAATCCGCCTAGCCTCGGATCTCGCAAGTATGGTTTCTTCCAGCAACACCGTCGCGGCGGCCAAACCCGTCGCCCAAATCTATTACGAACTCCTCACGCTCGGCGACGAGTTGCTGCTCGGGCTCACGGCCAACGGCCACCTGACGTTCGTGGGCGCTCAGCTCGGCCGGCGCGGGGTCACGCTGCGGCGCAACATCACGATCACCGACGACGCGGACGCGATCGTGGAACAGTTTCGCGAGAGCTGGGCGCGGGCCGACGTCGTGATCACGACGGGCGGGCTCGGGCCGACCTGCGACGACCGCACGCGGGAATGTCTTGCGGAAGTGCTCCGGCAGAAACTCGTGCGCGACCCGTCGGTCGAAGCGCAGATCGCGGCGCGGTTCGAGCGGCTCGGGCGCACGATGACGCCGAACAATTTGAAGCAGGCGCTGGTCTTCGAGCGCGGGGAAGTGTTGCACAACGCCAACGGCACGGCGCCGGGCCTCTGGGTGGAGCAAGACGGGAAGATCCTCATCATGCTTCCGGGTCCGCCCAACGAGCTGCAGCCGATGTTCACCGAGCAGATCGTGCCGCGCCTCGCCGCGCGCGGGTTGCTCACCGAGCGCGAGGCCTACGTGCAACTGCGGACCTCGGGCGTGGGCGAAAGCGCGTTGGAGACGCGACTCCAGCCGATCTTCGACCGCTTTGGCGGGGCGCTGAGCATCGCGTTTTGCGCGCACGCGGGGCACGTGGATTGCCGGGTGAGCTCGCCGGGCGGGCAATTGGGCGAGGACCTATTGAAAGGTATCGCGGCGGAGTGCGCCTTGCTGCTGGGCGAGGATTTTGTGTGCTACGGCCACGACACGCTGGCGAAGGTGTGCGCCGACCTCCTGCGCGCGCATGAGCGCAAACTCGCGGTGGCCGAGACGGCGAGCGGCGGGCTGCTCGCGAATGCGTTTACGGACGTCTGCGGGGCCTCGAAATTTTTCGCCGGCGGGGCGGTGTGTTATTCCAACGAGTCGAAGATGCAGTTGCTCGACGTGCCGGAGTGCTTGCTCGCGCAGCACGGCGCGGTGAGCGCGGAAAACGCGGTGGCGATGGCCACGGGTGCGGCAGAAAAACTGGGTGCGGACTATGCGCTGGCGATCACGGGTTTTGCGGGTCCCTGCGGCGGCACGCAGGAGAATCCGGTGGGGACGTTTTACCTGGCGCTGCACGCGCCGCACGGCGTGTGGTCGAAAAAGCTGAGCTATCCCGGCCCGCGCACGACGGTGAAGGTGCGGGCGGTGAACGCCGCGCTCGACTGGCTGCGGCGCGAGCTGGTGCGGTCCGCCAAGAGCGCGGGCGTGATGTCACGGCGGCAGGGCGCGATGGAGTGAAGGGCGGAGACCGGCAACGGGATCTACCAGGCCAGCCCGTCGATGCCCGGCATCGCCTGAAAATGCACGTCGCGACTGACCACCTGCAATCGGTGTTGGCGGGCAAGGGCGCCGATCCACAGGTCGTTCTCGGGCACGGGCCGACCCAGGCGTTTTAGCTCGTGGCGCAGGGCGGCGTAGTGGATCGCAGTTTCCGCATCGGCGGGCAGCACGTCGAAGAGCGACAGGTGCTCGGCGAGCCATGCCTCGTAAGCTTTGCGGTGTCGCGATGCCAAAATGCCGAACCTGTATTCGCCGAGCGTGATTACAGGCAGGGCCAAATGGGCGGTATCGCCCAAAACGGCGGCGAGTGCCGCATCGCCGTCGGCCAGTGCCGACAGGGCGTTGGTATCGAGCATCATTTCCAGTCCTCCGGATTGATTTTTGAAAACTCGGCGCGGATGGTTTTCTCGATGCGTCGGGTTTCCGCACCCAGATGCTTGAGGCCGCCGAGCGCGCGGTTCCAAGCGGGCAAGGTCCCGGAACCCCCGACCGGCATGCGCAGTTTCTCGGTGAGCGCCTCGTTTACGAAAGCGCGCACGGTTTTGCCCTGCTGGGCGGCGGTAACCTTGAGCTCCCGGTAGAGACGGTCGGGGATTTCCAGCGTGGTTTTCATAACAACCGTAAACCCATATTTATGGCCGGTGTCAATCGGGTGCGCGATTGGAGGCGGCGCGGTTCACCGCTTTCCGGTTCGATTTCACAGACGGCTCGACTGTAGGCCGGCGCGCTCGCAAGCGCCAAACCGCGCCCGCAAGCGGGCTGGCCTACGCTCACGAAACCCACCGGAAACCCATCGCGAAGGCGGTCGAAGCGGGCCGCGCACGGCGCGCAGGGCCCGCTTTCAACCCAACAGATTCTTCAGCGCGGCGAGATATTTCTCCTGCGTGCGCGCGATGACTTCGGCGGGGAGGCGCAGGGCGGGGGGCTGCTGGTTCCAGTCGAGCGCGAGCAGGTGGTCGCGGACGAATTGCTTGTCGTAGCTCGGGGGCGAGCAATCGACGCGATACGCTTCGGCGGGCCAATAGCGCGACGAGTCGGGTGTGAGAACCTCGTCTATGAGGACGAGATTGCCGGCGTCGTCGGTGCCGAACTCGAACTTGGTATCCGCCAAAATCATCCCGGCGGCGCGCGCGCGTTCGTGCCCGAAGCGGTAGAGCGCGAGGCTGGCGGCCTTCACTTTCTCGTAGAGCGCGGGGCCGACGATGGCGGCGGCGCGGGCGTCGTCGATGGGTTCGTCGTGCTGGCCCTTCGGCGCCTTGGTGGTCGGCGTGAAGATCGGTGTGGGCAGCCGCTCGGCTTGGCGGAGGCCGGGAGGGAGTTTGATGCCGCAGACTTCGCCGGTTTTTTGATAACTGCTCCAACCGCTGCCGATGAGATAGCCGCGGGTGACGCACTCGATGGCGAGCGGCTTGAGTTTCCTCACGATCATGCTCCGAAGCTGGAGGTCGCGGTCGAGGAGGCCCCGGCGGGCGAACTCCCCGGGCTGGTCGGGCAGGAGATGGTTGGCGATGAGGCCGGCGGTCTGGGCGAACCACCAGTTGCTCATTTGGGTGAGGACGATGCCTTTGCCCGGAATGCCGTCGGGTAAAATCACGTCGAAGGCGGAGAGCCGGTCGCTGGCCACGAGGAGGAGGGCGTCGCCGAGGTCGAAGATTTCGCGGACCTTGCCCGAGGCGAGCAGCGGGAACGGCACGCTGTCGAAGCGGGTGACGGCCGTGGTCGGCAGGGCGGCGGCGAGGGCGGAGAAAGTCATGGGCGTCGGCGCAACAGAGGCGGGCTCCGGGCGCAAAAACAAGCCTCGCGTGTGCCGGGGGTGGCGTGCTCCGCAGTTGTGCCCGGGCGGGCGGGCCTCCACGTTCGCCGGCCATGAAACTATCGCGCGGATGGGCCGTCGGCCGGATGGGAGTGGCGTTGACGCTCGGCTTGGTGGCGCGGGCGGCGAACACGCCTGCGGCCGGCGTGGCGGTCGCGCCGTCGCCCCCGGTGGCGTCGCTCGCGGAACTGCGTTCGCTGATCGAGCGGCACATCACGCAGCCGCGATTCGAGGGTGCGTTCTGGGGCGTCAAGGTGGTGTCGCTCGACACCGGGCGCACGCTTTACGAACACGGGGCCAACCTGCGGTTGAGCCCGGCCTCGAATTCCAAGCTCTACGCCGGCGCGCTCGCGCTCGATGCGCTGGGCGGCGACGCGCGCATCCGCACCCCGATCCTCGCCACGGCGACGGTCGATGCGGCGGGCGACCTCGCGGGTGACGTGATCGTGGTCGGCCGGGGCGACCCGAGCTGGAATCCGCGGCGGAGCGGCGGCGAGTTTGCGGCGGTCTTCGCCCCGTTCGTCGCTGTGTTGCAACGCGCCGGGGTGCGGCGGATCGCCGGCGACATCGTGGCGGACGCCACGTTTTTTCGCGGCCCGCCGTATGGCGCCGGCTGGACGGCCGAAGATCTAAACGAGGACTACGGCGCTGAGATTTCGGCGATCACGCTCGACGACAACTATGTCGATCTGCGCGTGACCCCGGGCACGACGCTGGGGTCTCCGTGCCTGATCGAGGTGGTGCAACCGCACAGCGAGCTCAAGTTCGACAACCGCACCGTGACGGTCGCGGCGGGCGGCGCGTGGAAGCTCACGGTCCTGCGCCTCCCCGGGGAGACCACGGTCCGGGTTTTCGGCGAGTTGCCGCTCGGCGGGAAACCGGAGCTGACCGAGGCGACGGTGCAGCGAACGGAGGCGTGGTTTGCGGCGGGCCTCAAGGCGGCGCTGGAGCGCGCGGGCATCCCCGTGGCGGGCGCGGCGCGGGGCGTGCGCTGGCCGGAAGAGTCGGCGACGGGCCCGGTTCGGATCGGCGAGGTGGAGTCGCCGCCGCTGCGGGAAATGGTGAAGCACCTGATGAAGGTTTCGCAGAACCAGCACACCGATCTGGTTTTCGCCCACGTGGGCGAGACCCGACGCACGCCGCAAACGCCGGCGACGACGTGGTCGGAGGCGCTCGCGGTGGGCGCGCTGCGCGAGTTTCTCGGCAAGAACGGACTGCGCGAGCGCGAGGTGATTTTTGAGGAAGGCTCCGGGCTCTCGCGCAACAATCTCACGACGGCGGCGGCGACGGTGGCGTTGTTGGAGTTTATGGCGAAGCACCGCGAGGCGCCGGCGTTTGCCGAGGCGCTGCCGCTCGCGGGGGGCGACGGTTCGTTGAGACGGCGGATGCTGGGCACGGCGGCGGAGGGCAAGGTGCGCGCGAAGACGGGCACGCTGCGCTGGGCGGCGGGTCTCTCGGGTTACGTGACGGCGGTGAGCGGCGAGCGGCTAGCGTTCAGCCTGATGCTCAACCGCCATCGCGGGACGCCGGAGCGCCCGGCGGGACGGGAGCTCGACGAAATCGCGGTGCTGCTCGCGCGGTATGGCGGGGCGAAGGATTGAGCGGAGGGTTCCGCACGGCGGGAGCGAACGGGAATTTTGCGGGAGCGAGCTTGCTCGCGACAGGGCGTGGCCGGAGTCGCGAGCGAGCCTGCTCGCGACAGGGCGCGGTCGGAGTCGCGAGCAAGCTCGCTCCCACATTTTCCGGGGCGGAGTTGCCGGCGCGCTAAGATTTTTGATTCGGCGGCAATCCGCTCCGCGAGCGGGCTGGCCTACGCCGGGGCAATCGGGAAGCCGGCACGTCGCGCACAATCGCCTTGTCGGGGAAAGCGGCGCGGCCTACGGCTGGCGACAACCCAATGAGCAGCCCCACTCCTTCGTCGCGTCTGGTTTCCCTCGATGCGTTTCGCGGCGCGACGATCGCGGGGATGTTGCTCGTGAACAATCCGGGCTCATGGGGCCATGTCTATCCGCCGCTGCTCCACGCGCCGTGGCACGGCTGGACGTTTACCGACGCGATCTTCCCGGGATTTCTGTGGATCGTGGGCGTGGCGATGACGTTGTCGTTCGCGAAACGCGTCGAGGCGGGCGGCGATACGCGCGAGCTGTTCCGCCATGTGCTGCGGCGCTCGGCGATCATCTTCGGGCTCGGGCTGCTGCTGACGGCGTTTCCCTTCGGGCTGTTGCCCGGGCATAATTTTTCCCTCGAGAAGATGCGCATCCCCGGCGTGCTCCAGCGCATCGGCATCTGCTATCTCGTCGCCGGGGCGATCTGTCTGCGCTGGCGGATGCGGGGGCAGATCGTCTGGGCGGCGGGGCTGTTGGTCGGCTACGGGCTGCTCCTGCGCTTCGTTCCCGTGCCGGGCTACGGGGCGGGGCGCATCGACGAGGCGGTGGGCAACCTCGCGTGGTGGATCGATTCGAATCTGCTGGCCGGGCACACGTGGAGCGGGGCGCCGGCGCCGGGCTTCGATCCGGAAGGGATCATTTCGACGTTGCCGGCGATCGCCTCGACGCTGCTTGGGGCGTTGGCCGGCGGCATCCCGCGCGCGCCGAACACCGGGGCGGCGAAGACCGGGCGCTTGCTGGCGGCCGGCGGGGCGTTGCTTGTCGCGGGCCTGCTCTGGCACCTCTGGCAGCCGATCAACAAAAACCTTTGGACGAGCTCCTTCACGCTTTTCATGGCGGGCGTAGCGAGCGTGGGCTTCGCGGCGTTCTATTGGCTGATCGACGTGCGTGGCTGGCAACGCTGGGCGACGCCGTTCGTGATTTACGGGATGAACGCGATCGTGATCTTCGTGGGCGCGGGGCTGGTCGCGAAGCTCATGGGCCTGATCGCTTGGACCAATGCCGCCGGCGCCAAGACCACGCTCAAGGGCTGGCTCTACGCCACGGGTTTCACGCCCTACGCGAGCCCGTTCAACGCCTCGCTGGCGTTCGCGCTGGCCTTCGTGGCGGGGTTTCTCGTCTTCGGCTGGGTGCTCTGGCGGAAGCGGTGGTTCTTGAAGATCTGAGCGGGAAGATTGAGTAAGGCGTCCGGCTTGCAGACGCCGGGGTGGAAGAGACGGTCTCCAGCGGTGTCCGCAAGCCGGACGCCCTGCATCTGAGCCATTCTCAAAACGCCGCCGAGCGCAGGAACTCCTCGGGCGCGTAACGTTTGAACGCCTCGATCGCCTCGTATTCGGCGAGGCCGAGTTCGTTGTAGGCCTCGGCGAGGCGGCGGCTGCGGTCCTCGGTGCGTTGCCAGAATTCGCGGCGATCCTCGCCGAGGAAGAGCGCCTGGTCCTTCTGGGTCTCGTGGCGGAAAATCGCGCGGCGCCGACGGAGCACCTCCTGCGGGCTGAGCGGCACGGCGAGGTCGATCTCGTCGAGCGGCCAGTCGGCCCAGGCGCCGCGGTAGAGCCAGAGCTCGGCGGCGGCGAGCCACGGGGCGCGGGCGGTCGCGGCCTGGGCGAGGGCCTCGCGCAGCACGCGCAGGCAGAGCCGGTGCGTGCCGTGCGGATCATCGAGGTCGCCGGCGGCGTAGATGAGG
>JBDNFZ010000660.1:0-6219 GCA_041689555.1 Opitutaceae bacterium
CCCGCGGCCTGTTGTTCCACCGCTTGATGCAGCAAGCCGTGGCGCTGGCTCCGGTCCTCGGCCGCACGGTTCGCGGCGGTCGGCCGCTCCCACTGCCGGCCGTTCCTAATTTTCAGGGGAATGAAGTGCATACCTAGAAAAATGTATATGGTCCGGCCGATCCCCGCTTCGGGCGCATCCGCCGACTTCGACGGCAATGCCGGGCCGGTCTCCGCGGAAGATGTGCCGACCTTTGAAAAAACCGGCGTGACCGAGAAAATCCTCGGCTACACGTGCGAGCAATACACCGCCAAGTCGAAGAACTCGGTCACGACGCTCTGGGTCACCGATCAACTCGGCTCGTTCACGGGCTTCGGGCCCGGCGGCGGCTCCGCCGGCGGAGCCGCCCAAGGCTGGGAGGCCGCCCTCGCCGGCAAAAATTTCTTCCCGTTGCGCGTCACGTCCACCGGCCGGCAGAAACTCAACCTCGAGGCCACCGGGATCGAGAAAAAATCCCTGCCCGACTCCGACTTCACGCCGCCCGCCGACTGGCAGAAATTCGACATGGGCGCGATGATGCGCGGCCTCCTCCCCGGCGGCCGCTGAATCATTCCGACGGCCCTCGGCTTTCAGCCTTTCGGAGATTGAAGGTAGAGCCGGGACCTCCCGGCCCGGCTCAACGGTAGCATCGGGAAAGACCGGTCGGGCCCGGACGTCCCGACGCTACCCGATAAAGCCTGATTTTCACTGGCCGTTGGTCTCGGCCGTCATTCCCGGAAGAGACTCCGCCCGGCCTTTGACCGCGCCCTCTCCTCGCGCTCCTTTTTTTCCGCAGCCGTTTCGGGCCGGGTGAAGATCCCTGCGGTCAGTTTCGGATTCGCGTCCATCCCGTCGATCACCGTCGCCTGGACCACCTCTCCATCGAGCGAGACTTCGATCAGGTGCGGCAGGAGCACCCCGTTGACCGGCCGAAACCGGTCGAACCGCGTCACCACTTCGGCATCGCGACCCGACGCCTGCTTCCGCACATCCACCCGCAGCACGATCAGGAATGTCTCCGCGTCGACGTAGATAAAAAACGGGGCGCCGCCGTTCTGCGTCACCAAAATTTTCGTCAACCGCCTCCCGTCGATCGTAAATTCGCCCGCCGCATCCAGCCGGTAGCCCCGTGCCTCGCCCCCGACCAGCGGGTCGTCGAACTCCGCATCGCGCAGGAACATCGCCGTCGCCGTTTCCCGCATGGCCCGCGCCACCGGCGGATTTCCCGCCGTGTCCATCTCCCACGGCGGATTCTTGCCGTCGTAACTTTGGACGAGCGTCCGGCCGCCGCTCTCGGTCTCGATGCGGACTTGGTTCGGACGCGCCGCGAGCATCCTAAATCGGACCATCCTGCCGCTCGTGGTCACCCGTCCGCTCGCGCGCAACGCCCCCACCGCCTCGATCCGCTCCCTTCCGCCGATCGCTTCGATATGGATGCGCGCCACGTCGTCGGCCGGACCCGCGACCAGCGTCGCCGCCCAGACCCCGAGGCACCAGATAGCTTTGAGCCGCATCCGCAAACCGTGGCACACTCCCGCGCCGCCCGACAAGCCCTTGTCCAAAATCATTGCCCCGCCCCCGCGCGCCGTTTCCCTCCCAGCCAATCGTGTCCGGCTTCACCCGCATCCTTTCCGACCTCCACTACGGCGACCGCGCCAGCCGCATCGGTTCGCTGGCCCAGTTGCGCCCGCTCTTCGACGGACCCGAAGTCGTCGTGCTCAACGGCGACACGCTCGACACCCGCCCCGGCCCCCACCCGCAGCACACCGCCCGCGCCCGCGCCGAGGTGACGAAGTTTCTCCGCGCCACCGGCCCCGCCGTCACCCACATCACCGGCAATCACGATCCCGACATCTCCGCCCACCACAGCCTCGATCTCTCCGACGGCCGGGTCTTCGTCACCCACGGCGACATTCTCTTTGAAAACATCGTCCCGTGGGGCCGCGACGCCGCGAACCTGGGCGCCCGCATTGAGGCCGGCCTGGACGCCCTCGCACCCGCCGAG
The DNA here is from genome assembly GCA_041689555.1 of Opitutaceae bacterium. Lineage (GTDB taxonomy): Bacteria > Verrucomicrobiota > Verrucomicrobiia > Opitutales > Opitutaceae > Tous-C4FEB. The sequence continues at coordinate 2,024 of JBDNFZ010000660.1, forward strand.
CGCGGACAACTCGCCGCGCGCCTCGCCGTATTCCGCGCCGCTTGCGCCGCCCTGCCCCAACGTCACCAAGCCGAGCCCAACCCTTTCATCTACGCCGCCCGCCTCGCCGCCGACACCATCTGGCCGCCCTTGCGCTCGCTCCGCATCTTGCGCGCGTGGCAAGAGACGCCCGCCCGCGCCGCCGCCCTCGCCGCCGCCCACCGGCCCGCCGCTCGCTTCATGCTCCTCGGTCACACGCACCGCCCCGGTGTCTGGCGCACGCCCTCCGGCCTCACGGTCATCAACACCGGCGCCCTCTGCCGCCCGTTCGGGAGCCTGGTCGTCGATCTGACCGCCGATCTCCTGCGCGTCCGTCGTGTCGAACGGCGCGCCGGCGAGTTTCACGCCGGGGCGACCGTCGCCGAGTTTGCGCTCGCGGAACCGCGCCCGTCGGCCGAACTTCCGCCATGAGTATCACGTTCGGTTGGTGGCACCGCGATCCCGTTGAGGGCAAATTCCAGATCCACGTGGATGTCCACGGCGGCAACATCGAGTGGACCCGCCACCAAGGCCACAATACCTCGTGGCTGCCCTACTCGCCGACCGACGAGGACCGCGCCCGCCTCGTATCCGAGGCCGAGAAGCGCGTGCCCCGCCGCCTCATCAGCCAGAAACAGTTTGAAGAGATCCAGCGCCTCAGCGAACAGGACGGCCCCGGCCGCGTCGCCGGCAAGCGCGTCACCGGCCTCGGCCCGTCTTACAATTAGCGTCGTCGCGGCGTCGCGTCTATCGGCCCGCGACGCCCGCTTTAGCGGCGCACCGGTTTTGGTTACACCGCACCCATAATGAGGGGGGCAACTGCCCGCCGCCGCACCGGGAATCGGCTATCATACCAGCGGCACCGCAATCCTAGGCGGGCGTGCCCGCGCCGATTTTCGCCAGTTCTTCGCGCACCACCGCCAAAGTCCGCGCCGCCGCTCCGGCATTCTTCGCGTGCCAGGCCGTCGCCGCCGTCGCCATGGCCTGCCGACGGCGTCCGTCGCGGGCGAGCGCGGCCATCGTTGTCGCGAGTTCCTCCGCCGTCGCCACGCGCACCGCCGCGCCTTCCCCGACCAACTCGCGCGCGATGCCCCGGAAATTGCTCATCCCCTCGCCCAGCACGATCGCCCGGCCCAGCGCCGCGGCTTCCACCGGGGTCTGCCCTTCCGTGTGGGGCGGCAGACTCTTTCCCACAAAAACCAGCTCCGCCAACTGGGTCATTTTTCTCAACTCCCCGGTCGTGTCGCCCACCGCCACATCGACCTCGCCCGGTGCCGGCCCCTGCGAGCGGAAATGGAACCGCAGGCCCGACTTGACCAGCCAACGCTCGAGTTCCGACCGGCGCTCGGCATGACGCGGCACCAGCAACAGCGAACACGGCAGCCCGCTCGCCCGCGTCGCCTGCATCGCCGCGAGCATCGCCTCTTCCTCGCCCGGCCACGTGGAGGATCCCAACAAAATCCGCCCGTCCGGCAGGCCCAGCTCCGTGCGCAACGTCGCGAGCTCCGCATCGCCCAAGCGCGGTATCTCCACATCAAACTTCAGGTTTCCCGTCGTGGTGATCCGCGCCGCCGGCACCCCGAGTTCGCCAAAGCGCACCGCGTCCTGCGCCGAGCCCGGCAGCAACCGCGTTACGCCGCCGGTAAGCAGTCTCGCGACGGAGGGAAAGTGTTTCAGCCGACGAAAGCTCCGGTCCGACAACCGCGCGTTGATCACGATCACCGGCACCCCGCGCCAACAGGCCTGATGCAGATGCTCCGGCCAACGTTCGCCTTCCATCAGGATGACCATATCCGGCTTGATCCGCGACCACGCCAACGCGGCAAACGGCCACCAATCCGCCGGAAAATAACCGAGCCCGAGCAGCCGACCGAGATAACGATCCCGCGCGATCCGGTAACCCGTGCTCGTCGTCGTCGTGAGGTAGATTTCCGCGCCGTCCCGATGCAGCGCCTCCACCAGAGGCCCGATCGCCAACACTTCGCCGACACTCACGGCCTGCAGCCAGATCCTCGGCCCGGCGTTACCGGCCCCGCGCAACCGGGGATGCGCCCCGAAACGCTGCAAAAAATGCGCCCGCAATCCACCCCGCCGCAACGCCCGCCGCAGGTAGGTCGGCGCTGCGATCAACAGCGCCAAAGGAAAAAACATGCGATAGAGCCAAAGCACGCCCCCTTACGCGCCAAAAATTCCGTCCTCGCGCAAGCGTAGCTTCTCAACGCTTTTCGGCGGGAGTGCCTTTCGGCCTATTCGTATCCTGCGTTGTCATTTTGCTTTTTGACCCGCGGTCGTCTTCCTAACTCTACCCTTATGTCCCCAATTAACCTCCTGCCGCGTTTCCTCGCCCTAGCCTTTTTGATCGCCGCCCCGATCTTACCCTTGGCGACCGCCGCCACGCCGGCCGCGCTCGACCTGCCCCCGCCCAAAATCTCCGCGTTCGCCCACGTCGCCAGCGACCTCAAGCCCGACCCCGCCCTCCGCTTCGGCACGTTGCCCAACGGCGTCCGTTACGTGCTCCTGCACAACCGGGAGCCAAAAAACCGCGCCTCCCTCCGCCTCCAGGTCAACGCCGGTTCCTTCAACGAAACCGAGCCCCAGCGCGGCGTCGCCCACTTCCTCGAACACATGGCGTTCAACGGCAGCACGAAATTCCCGCCCGGCTCCCTCATCGAGGTCCTCCAGCGCCTCGGCATGGGCTTCGGCAACGACACCAACGCCTTCACCTCGTTCGACCGCACCGTCTACATGCTCGAGCTTCCCAAGACCGATCCCGCCACCCTCGACGAGGGCCTGCGCGTCTTCACCGATTACGCCGGCGGCCTGCTCCTGCGCATCGAGGAAATCGACAAAGAGCGCGGCATCATCGTCGCCGAAAAACGCGACCGCGACACCATCGGCTTCCGCACGCTCGTCGCCAATTTCGAGTTCGCCTTCCCCGATACCCTCCTGCCCAAACGCCTCCCCATCGGCCTCAACTCCGTCATCGAAGAGGCACCGCGCGGGGAATTCGTCGATTTCTACAATGCCTGGTATCGCCCCGAGGCCATGACGGTCGTCGCCGTCGGCGACTTCGACGTCGACGCCTTCGAAAAACAACTCGTCGACGCCTTCTCCCCGCTCGCCGCCCGCGCTCCGGTTCGCCCCGTTCCCGACCGCGGCACGGTCACCGCGACCGCCGGCCTCCGCACCTATTATCACCCCGAGCCCGAATCTCCGGCCACCGAGGTTTCCATCTCGACCCTCACGCCCCGGGGCTTCGAGCCCGACACCGTCGCCAACCGCCTCGCCGACCTCCCCCGCACTCTCGCCAACGCCATCATCGGCCGCCGTCTCACCACCCTCGCCAAAAAGGAAAACGCTCCGTTCTCCGCTGGCCGCACCTCCGTCACGGAGGGCTACAACCTCTATCGCGAAGCCTCCATCGACCTCACCTGCAAGGCCGACGAATGGCCCGCCGCCCTCGCCGTCGCCGACCAGGAACTCCGCCGCGCTCTCGCCCACGGCTTCTCCGCCGCCGAGCTCCGCGAGGTCACCGCCACGTTTATCAACTCCCTCGAACAGTCCGTGAAATCCGCCGCCACCCGCCGTTCCGGCAGCCTCGCCACCGCGCTCGCGACCACGATCCACGGGGAAAACGTCTTCACCCACCCCTCCGCCGACCGCGCCCTCTACCGGCCCGCCCTCGAAAAGATCACCCCCGCCGAGTGTCTCGCCGCCCTGCGCGCCGCCTGGGCCCCCGCCGGTCGCATCATCTCCGTCACCGGCAACGCCAAAATCCCCTCCGCCGAAGCCGCCGCCCTCCTCGCCTCGACCTACGAGAAATCCGCCGCGATCGCCGTCGCGCCCCCCGCCGTCGAGGCCGACGCCGTCTGGGCCTACACCGATTTCGGCGCGCCCGGCACCGTCACCGCCCGCACCACCGTCGAAGACCTCGGCATCACCCTCGTCACCTTCGCCAACGGCGTCCGCCTCAACCTCAAGCCCACCCCCTTCGAAGCCAGCCGCATCAGCCTCAGCGCCCGCATCGGCGACGGCTCGCTCACCCAACCCCCGGCCCAGCCCGGCCTCACCACCTACGCCAACCTCACCTTCAACGCCGGCGGACTCGGCCGCCACAGCACCGACGATCTCCGCCGCATTCTCGCCGGCCGGACAGTCGGCGCCGCCCTCGGCGTCGC
>JBDNFZ010000661.1:0-3018 GCA_041689555.1 Opitutaceae bacterium
CTCCAGCTCGCCCTCGCCACCGTCAAAAAGCTCCGCGGCGGCGTCTGTGTCGTCCGCGCTGGCAAGGTCATCGCCGAGGTCGCCCTCCCCGTCGCCGGCCTCATTTCCGATTTGCGCGCGGCCGCCGTCGCGAAGCTCACCACCAAGTTGAAAAAAGCCTGGGTCGCCGCCGGCTGCACCCTCCCTTACATGGGCTTCAACCTGATCCCGCTCTCCGTCATCCCGGAAATCCGCATCACCGACCGCGGCCTCGTCACCGTCCCTGGCATGAAGCAACTCCCGCTCTTCGACCCCGCCTAGGCCGGCTCGCCAACAAGCGGCCTCCGGACCCGTAAGCCAACTGGCTCGCGAGCGCCTCCGTCCTCCGAGTCCGTCGTCCCGCCTTCAGACGGAATCGGCCCACCACCACCATCGCGTCCTGCGCCCCCCTCCCCTCCCCAAACAATCCTCGCCGCGTGGCACGTGCCGTGCTCTTTCGCCCCCCGCACACGTATGAACCAAACCAAAAAACCGACTGCACTCCTCGTCCTGCTGGCCGCCCTCGCTGCCGCAGGTCTGTCCGGCAACCTCGCCGCCCAAACCGCCGCCGCCCCGGCCGCGACCAAGGATGAAGCCATCAGGATGGAAAGATTCGAGGTCAACGACGTGCCGATCGAGCAGCAGATCGTCCCCACCTCCCGCCCGTTCAATTCCGTCTTCGGTCTCGACCGCAGCATCCTCGATACCCCGCGCAACGTCACCATCATCTCCCGCGAGCAACTCACCGCCATCAACATCACCGATGTGCGCGACTTCTCCAAGCTCACCGCCAGCTCCTACACGCGCAGCAATTTCGGCGCGCCCACCACGCCCGACATCCGCACCCAGATCGCCGACACCTACTCCAACGGCATGAGGATCGGCCTCTCCAGCAACGGCAACGGCCTGCCCGTCAATTTCAACTCCGTCGAGTCCGTCAACATCGTCAAAGGTCCCGCCACCGCCGTCTACGGCGCCTCCCAATACGTCGGCGGCTACGCCGACTACATCACCAAGCGCCCCTCCTTCGACGGTCGCAAGGGCAGCGTCTCCGCCACGATCGGCTCCTTCGACCAATACCGCTGGACCGCCGATTACAACGTTCCCGTCGACGCCAAGACCGCCTACCGCGTCAGCTACGCCGGCGAACAGTCCGGCAGCTACTACGTCGACGGCCACAAGAACACCCAGGCCCTTTACGCCGCCCTCACGCATCGTGCCAGCGACAAGTATGAAATCTTTCTTAATTCGGAAGCCTTCTACGGCGACTACACCGAAAACTTCGGCATCAACCGCGTCACCCAGGACCTCATCGACAACGGCAACTACATCACCGGCGTGAACAACAACCCCGCCCCGAATTTCTCCGGCGGCGCCTTCCTCGGCTACCGTGACTCCACCGGCGCCCCGATCACCTTCTCCAACATCAACGTCGTCTCCGGCACGCCCGCCCCGCTCTCCGACCCGCAGAACTCCCGCTGGGTCGTCTCAGGTTTCCCCGCCGTCAACCGCATCGCCGTCGGGCCCACCGTGAAAATCGACCGCAAGAACCGCCTCCTCAAGCCCGGCGACCATTCCTTCGGCTTCAGCTACAACGGCCAGGCGATCCAAACCTTCACCCCGTCGCCCGACTTCTCGATCGGCAACAACAGCTTCCTCCGTTATGTCCGCCGCAGCACCCTCTCCTCCTACTCCTACTCCGAGATCATCGACCCGAGCTGGAGCTTTGAAAACCGCACCGAGTTCCGGATGAGCAAAGGCGCCTTCTCCACCAACAGCGGCGTCGGCCTCCGCTACCAATACGTCGCCGCGTTCAACGATTTCTTCAACGAGCCGGCCAACGTCTACGACCTCACGAAGGACCACCGCTTCATCAACTACTTCAACTCCGTGAACTCGCCCAACCCGTTCACCCAGGTCCCCGTCCCCGGCTGGCCCGGCCGCTTCTACACGCCCGACAACGGCGACTCCGGAGAATCCAAAGTCTTCACGACCTCCGTCTTCAGCCAGAACAGCTACAAGGTGAACGACCAATTCACCCTCGATGCCGGCGCCCGCGTCGACCTCCTCTCGATCAAATACCGCGACTTCGCCGGCTTCCTCCCCGGCGACAGCGTCATCGTCGGCCTGCCCAACTACAACGTCAGCGCAAACTACAAGGTCTCCAAAGACCTCGGCACTTACGTCACCTACAACTACAGCCAAACCCCCGTCGGCGCGGTCGGCAACGGCGGCGGCTTCACCACCGGCGGCAATCGCAACTTCTCCAACGCCGCCCTGCGCGGCGAAGCGATCCTCACGGAAGCCGGTGCCAAATACTCCTTCTCTGGCGGCAAGGGCTTCGTCGGTGGCGCGCTCTTCCAGCAGAACCGCGAGCAGCTCCAACAGGACCGCTCGACCCGCAAGTTCGAGACCAAGGGCTTCGAGGTCGAAGTCAATTACCAGCCCACGAAGAACCTCTACGCGACCTTCGGCTACTCCTATCTGAATTCGAAGGTCAACGGGGCCGAGTTTGACGTCGGCAACACCTCGCTCACCTCGCCCCTCAGCCGCTTCTTCATCCTCCCCGCCGGCCGGGAGAACCGCCGCCAAGGCGTGCCGCGCAATCTTTTCAACGCGAACACGACCTACAAATTCGCCAACGGCTTCGGCCTGACCGGCGGTGTCGTGGCGACCAGCGACATCCTCAACAACGTCGTCGGCACGCTCGTGATTCCGGCCCAATACACGCTCGACGTCACCGGCTTTTACGCGACGAAGACCTACGAGGTCCGCCTCGCCATCCTCAACGCCACCGACGAGAAGAATTGGAGCGCGCCCAACGCGGTCTACGGCAACGAGTCCATCGTCGCCGACCTGCCGATCCGCGCCGAGCTGACTCTTAGATATAAATTCTAACCGGCATTCGTTGCCCCATGCAGGCCGCTCCTACCGGGCGGCCTTTTTCTTTTCCGAAACAGTGGGAGCGGGTTTACCCCGCGACGCCTGCGTCTGCGCATC
>JBDNFZ010000662.1:0-4801 GCA_041689555.1 Opitutaceae bacterium
CCCCGCCGACACCCTCTTCTACGCCGCCCTCCACGCCACTCCACCGCGCTGCGCCGCACACCGCGACGCCAAGAAATCCCCCTCCGACGCCCTCACCGCCCTCGACGCCAAACTCAAATCCGTCGCCTACACCCTACAAGTCGGCGGCGATGCTACCACCGGTCTCGGCTACTGCACCGCCACCCTGCTCAACCCTTGACCCAACGCAAAAATTAGCTAACCTAGCTAACCATGATCACCGTCAACATGCACGAGGCCAAAACCCGCCTCTCCGCCCTAGTCGAAGCCGCCGAAAAAGGTGAAATCGTCATCCTCTGCCGCCGAGGCCAGCCCGCCGTTCGCCTCACCCCTGAACGCACCACCGCACCGCTCGACCGCACTGCCCTCCCGTCCAACCCGAAACTGCAAGGCACCCTCGCGCCCGGATTCGATCCCTCCGAACCTCTCAGCGAAGACGAATGGCCCGCCGAGCTCCGATGAATTACCTCCTCGATACCTGCGCCCTGCTTGGCCTCGCCCGCCTCGGCAGCCCCCTCTCCCGGCCCGCCGCTCGCGCCGTTAAAACCGCGTCCGAACTCTACGTTTCCCCCCTCTCCGCCTGGGAAATCGCGATCAAACAAGCCGCCAACAAACTCCGCCTACCCGACCCCGCTCACGACTGGTTCACCGAAGCCTGCCGCTACTACCACCTCACCGTCATCCCCCTCGACGCCGCCAGTCTATGCGCGGGTGCCGCCCTCCCGCTTCTCCACCGCGACCCCTTCGACCGCGTGCTCATTGCCCTCGCCCACACCCACCACCTGCCACTCCTCACCTCCGATAAAATCATCCCCACCTACCCAGGCCTCACCGTGCTCTGGTAACCCACTCCACCGCCCCCATGCAAAATCTCGACCAACTCCGCGCCGCCCACGCCTTAAACGCTGCCGCCGACACCGACAAATCCTCCGTCGCCAAGCTCCCCGGCATGATCCTCACCAACGGCCTCCTCGCCACCCTCGCCTTCGCCTGCGAGGACGGGAAACCCAAACGCGCCGCCATGCACGCCGCCGCCAACGCCCTCGCCACCCACCTCGCCAAAATCATTCCCGAGGTCGGCACCGTTACCAGCGGACCGGCTCTCGGCACCAACCTCGCCAAAGGCACTGACCTCACTCTCCAACGAGCCACCACCGAAGCACTCGCCTACCTCAGTTACCTCAAGCGCTTCGCCGAGAAAAAGGACAAGTCCGAGAACAACGAATAACCCACCATGCCCTCCCTTCTCACCTCCACTCAGACAGCCCTCGGCGGCGAACACCTACCCGCCTGCGACTCACGCAGCCTCCGCCTTACCCGCTACGCCCGTCCCGAACTGAACGACAAAAGCACCCCCACTCGCCGCGAATTCCTTGCTAAAGTAACCACGGGCAAGCCTGACGCCACCGCCACTACCGCCTATCTCAACTGGCTCGCGACCCTCCCCGCCGCCACCCGCATCCACGCCCGCCTCGAAGCCCGTCTCCTGCTCAACATGGCTGGCACGGTCCTCGAAAACGCCGGTCTTAACCTAGACCGCTACGGCATCGCCACCATTACCGGCAGCGCCGTCAAAGCCTGCGCCCGCCGCGCCGCCCTCGCCACCCTCCGCCAATGGTGCGAGACCGGCGTGAAACCCTCCGCCACCGATAAAGATGCCCTGGCCCCGGTCTGCGCCCACGCATCCTTAACCGCGCCCGCCGACCTCCTCCTCGCCATCATTCAGGTCTTTGGCTGCACCGACCTCGAATGGCAGGATTGGAACACCGATAAAAACGACGGCAACGACCTCGCCTGGGCCTGCGGCGATCAATGGGAAAGTCTCAGCCTCACCGCCCGCGCTCAGCTCCCCGCCGACACCCTCCGCGGAGCCGTCGCCTTCCTCCCTGCCTACCCAAGCAAACGACCCACGCCCGACCTCGAACTCGACGTCCTCACCAGCCACCACCCCGACTACTACGGCGGCAAACTTCCCGTCGCCACTGACACCGAGAACCCCATTCCCGTTTACTTCCCCGCCGTCGCCGCCGAAGCAGAATACACCTTCGCCCTTCTCCCTGTCGGCCCGCAAAACGGCACAACCCTCCTCGGCTACGCCAAAACCTGGCTCTCCACCGGCCTGACCGTTCTCGGTCTCGGGGCCAAAACCGCCGCCGGTTACGGCGTCTTCTCCGACCTCACCGCCGAGATAGAAAAACGCGAAGCGCTCGCCCGCGAGACCGCTCAACGCGCCATCGACGAAGCCTCCGCCAAAGCCCGCCAAGAAGCCGAGCTAGCCACCCGCAAAGCCAAGGAAGCCGCCCGTGCCGCCATGACGCCCGAACAAAAAGCCGATGCCGAACTCGCCGACCGCGCCGCCGACTGGGGCTGGATGAAATCCCATCTATCCAAATTCGATAAACACCCGCCCGCCGATCAAGCCGCCCTGCTCCGTTGGCTCAATGGCGCTGGCCGAGACCGCTGGCTCAACGAAATCAAACCCGAGGCCACCAAAGGTAAAAAGCCCTGGAGCCAGATCATCGGCGCCATCCACGCCGCCAAGAAAACCCACAAAATCGACCTGCCATGAAGTCACAGACCTACACCCTCGAACTCCTCACCCCCTGCTTCTGCGCCGGAGCCGACCAAGCCAAAGCCGAGATACGCGCCCCCTCCATCCGTGGCCAGCTCCGTTGGTGGTTCCGCACCCTCGGCGGCTCCGTCGATGACGAACGCTCCGTCTTTGGAGGCATGGCCGGCACCGCCCATGCCAGCAGTCTGATTTTACGCGTCAAAAACGTCCAAGCTCTCGGCGCTTGGACGCCACCCAAAGTGGACCCCAACTCACCCGATTCCTACGTCTGGTATTTTGCCAGCGTGTCCGGCAAAGCCCCCGGCAGCGGAAGCCACAGCCTCGGTCCTCGCTGGAACGTAGCTGGAGCCCTGCCACCCAAAAGCACCTTCACCCTCGAAATCCTCCAAAGCCGTCCCCTAGCCAAGCCCCTCCAAGACCAACTCGATCAGGCCTTACGGTGCTTTCTTCAACTCGGGGCCATCGGACTGCGCGCCACCCGCGGACTCGGCACCTTCGTCTGTCACCAAGAACCCTTCCAACCGGCCACCCTTGACCTGCTGAAAACCAAAGGTTTTCACGCAGAATTTCGCCCCGCGCCATTGGCCGATACGGCTGCCATCGCACGGGAAATTGGCAGCCTGGTGAAGGGCACCCGCAAACAAAACAACATGAAAGCCGAGCGGCCTTCACCCTTCGGTTCCTCGGATCCCCGCCAGACCAGCGCCATCTACTTCCGGCCGGTTCGCACTAATCTCACCGCAAAAGAGTGCGCACTGGTAGTCTTCGAAGCTCCTCACTCCCGCGTCCTTGGCCCCGCTTCGGACCGCCCACGCGTAATCGGTAACACCCCATCGAAACTCCAAAAACCAATCCCCATGGCCAGCCGATACTAATTCGTAAATCCTCCCGACTGAAGCCTCCACCGCCCCGGCCGAAGTCCGCTCCGAAACCCTCATCTTTACCTTCCCTCTTAATCTGCGCAGCCGCGCCGACCCTTGACCACCGCTGGCAAATCGCCACCGCTGGCAAATCGCTATCATGGTAAATCGCCAGCCGCCTCCAAACTTCACCTACGCCCCCACTCGCCGTGATCAAAACCCAGATCCAAATCCCCGACCACCTCTACCGGGAGGCCAAGCGCATCGCCGCCGACTACGAGATGAGCTTCGCCGAGGTCGTGCGTCGCAGCTTGGAAAAAACCATCCCCAGCTACCCACCTCGCTCTCCTGCATCTTGGAGCTTGCCGACGCCAGTCAACATGGAGCTCCGCTGCCCCATCGACGACGACGAATGGCGCCTCCTCGCCAACGATCCCGACCACCGCCCCCGCCATCTCCCCGCCGACCAATAACCGGCATCGACACCAACCTCCTTCTCGCCTGGCTCAACTCCGCCCACCCTTGGCATCCAGCGGCCCGTCCTTGGTTTGAATCCCGAACCCAGTCCACCGATCTGGTTTTCTGAGAACTCGTTTTGACCGATCTCTACGGTCTCCTCCGCAACCCCAAACTCTGGACACGCCCGCTCACCGCGCCAGAAGCAGTAGCCATGATCCAACGTCTCCGGTGAACACCCCCACTGGGAACTGATCGATTACCCCGGCGGCCTGATGGCCGACGTCTGGCACCACGCCTCCGCCCCCGATTTCGCCTACCGTCGCATCTACGACGCCCGCCTCGCCCTCACTCTCCGCGCCCACGGCGTCACCGAATTCGCCACCGCCAACGTCAAAGACTTCGCAGGCTTTGGCTTCACCCGCGTCTGGAACCCCCTCCTGCCGGCCTAGCGCTATCCGTCCCCGGCCAATTCTCCGTCTTCACCCGGATCATCGGTTTGACATCAATCCTCCCTCTCCATCATTTCTCCATCATGGTGAAAACTCAGATTCAGCTTCCGGACGCCCTTTACCGCGACCTCAAGCGCGTCGCCGCCGCCCAAGAGTGGTCCCTCGCCGAGACCCTTCGCCGCGGGGCCGAGCAGCTCCTCCAACAATACCCCGCCCTTCACCGCGACGCCCCGCCCGCCTCTGCCAGCGCCCCATCTTGGACGCCCCCCACCTCCGCCACCTGCGGCTGGCAAGGTCTCTCCCCCGAACAGCTCCAAGATGCCCTCTGGGCCGACTCTGATCCCCGACTACCCTCCGCCTGAGCCACCCCGCCCATGCTCGCCATCGACACCAACCTGCTCCTCTACACCTACAGCGTCGCAGCTCCCGAACACCCCGCCGCA
>JBDNFZ010000663.1:0-4377 GCA_041689555.1 Opitutaceae bacterium
AAGCTTCAGTATCTCCAACCTGATCGCTTGGTCGAATGGAATCACGCGGGAAAATTCGCGGCGGTCGAATCCGGGGAAGTTCGTTTCCCGTGATTCGGGTGACCACATACTGCGCACCAAGGTGAATTCCTCTCGCAGATAGCGATGGTGGTCGATGCGTTGTGCTGAGAGCAGGTTCTTTGTCGGACCTAACAGCTCGACTATTTCTGGATCTAGGGAACCGAGAAAATCGTCCCATGTGTCTTCAAGCGTCTCGTTGCTTCGAGCGTCAAATTCTCGCGCAACTCGTGCACGGTCCACTTTTGCGACCGTTCGCGCCATCAGCGAATGGTCTCCGGCGACTCGAACCAACTGCTGAAGATACGCATCGACACCCAACTTGTGCAGGAGATCGGAAAAGAAATCGTAATAGGCATACACTTCTACATTTTTCCTCTCCTCTGGCGTCAGCAGGTCGGAAATCAATTCGCGGAGGAGACCGGCCAAGTGCCGATTTAAGGTAAAAATGCCTATCCGCTCATTTGGGTTTTTGCGCGCGAGGTGTCTCGCCCGGTGGACCAGAATACAGGTCTTGCCGCTCCCTGATACGCCCGTAAGGACGACGGGCTTGTCGTATTCTGCTTCGACGTAACGCTTTTGGTCGGGGTGAAGAAAGTGCATCCACTCCTTGAACCGATCAAGGTCGAGGATTCGCTTCATCTCTTCCGGCGGAAGGTCGGTGAGAATCGCGATCTGGTCGGAATTGGCGTCTGACGCCAGAGCTGCAGATAGCATGCCCGGCACGTCCATGGCCTCCGTGGCTGCACCCGTGCGCAAAGCCAAGCGAGCCCTTGCTCCGGAAACATCGCGCACGCGCATCAGTCGGAACAGATCGCGGAACAAAGTTGCACTGTCTTCGGGCAGTGACTCCAACACGAAGTTTATGTCCGCGTCCGAAGTTACTTCGTCTACCTTTTCTAGTTCCCGCCGCAAGAGCCCGCCGGGGAGAACAGACTCCAATTCCGGGCAGAATATTTGTGCAAGGTAAGTTTTTCGCTCCGCGGTTATGCTGGGTGGCGGGAAGGTTGGCGGTTTTGCCCCTGGCGTCGTCGAGATAGTAAGCGCCAGCCGAAAGTCAGTGCCGCTCAGAACCAAAGTCTTCCCCTCATTTTGTTCCAGCCATACCTCAACGTCCGAAACGGTCCCCGCGAACAGCGGAAAGATCTCCGTGCCCTCCTGAATGCAGACCATTTCCGCGTCGGCGTTAATCTTGTATATGATGGCTCTGTCGATACGGCGGTCGCTGCGGATTACCCACTCAACAAAGGGATTCCGGAAGGGATACTTTTTCGCCTCCGACAAGCGGTCTTCGATTTGCCGTGCGGCGGCGGCAAGCTCAAGTCCGGCTGCTTTCATCGTCCTGCGAGCGTCGAGGAAGTCAGACTCCTTTATTAAAGTTACCTTATATTTTGCCGGTGCCGGAGCGGGCGGTTTGGGTGTTCCCAGCGGGCGACCAAGATCCAGTTCCCGTTTGAGTTGCTCAACATCCTTGTTCGCCGGTAGCAGCAGTGGATCGCGAAAGTCAGTCAAGGCTGCAGCGACATTTGAAATATCCTTAATGGAAAACCAAAACGATATGTCTCCGGGCGGGAGGTTATCGAGAAATACGGGCCTATGAAATAAGACGATGCCGCGTATGTGACCCCACTCCCTACCAGTTGGGCCACCGTTCGCACGACTCTTGCGGCGCAGTTCGTTCATCAACGAAAACCGATAGCTACGAACCTGACGAAAGGCGTTACCGTCAGCGCTCTGTGGCATATCATTGCCGTCGACCCGCCAAGGTCCATTTTCTGAAAACGAAACCCGCCCACCGTAGTTCTTCATCTCAATGACGGAGACAACACCGCGGGCAACAAAGAGTGCGTCGAGTTCCTTGCCTCCGGCAAAATAATTGCCGATTAGCAGGCTGGTTTCGCTTAGTGCCCCGACCTTTTCCCGCAGCACTCGTTCGAGGTGTTCGAAACATTCACGCTCGTGCGGGTATTGAAACGGGGTGGGCAAAAATACTTCGAGGGGCATATGTAATGGTAAGAAAAAGTGCGGTGGTAATTAGTGTAATAAACTTCGGGTGCTCACGGACGCACGTTCACGAAAATCGCAATTCTACTAGCCCCTGCCGCGCTGACGGGGGCATGACGTAATTTCCTCGCCGAGGAGATTTAGTTCGATGGGCTGGCCGAGGAGGTCGGTGGTGGTGGCAGAAGACGTGTTCTCGGCAAGGGCCGGCGCGGCGGATTGGCCGTGGGTGCGGATGGCGCGGATGAGGGCGGCGTGGTGGCGGCATTCTTCCCAGCTTTCTTCGACCGTGCCTTCTAGTTGCCAATGGTGGAAACGGGGGCCGAGGCGGCTGGCTACAGGTTGCGGTTCGCGGGCGCGGTCGTCGTGGCCGAGGCCGTAGTCGCTCAGGCGCAGCGTCTCGGGTAGCATCCAGCCTTCACCGTCGTTTTGCGCGAGAAAGGCGTCCAAGCCGAGGCGTTGCAGGTCTTGAAACGCCACCTGCGCCAAGACCGTGTGCCGTAGCTCCGGGTCCTGCCCCTTGTCCACCCGCCAGAAACCTTTCGCGTCGAGCGTGCGGGTGAATTCGTCGGTGCGAACGGTGACGCTGGGGTGGTCGCAGTCGGTCATCGCGTGTGCATAGTCCGTCACGTTGTAGGAAAAAAAGTGGGCTACAAGAGCTTCAAGCATTGCGCCGCAACGCAGGCGTTCCGCATCCGTTACCGCCCACTGATGCCTAGTGTTTTTCAGAACATTTTCTTTCCGAACTAACTCATCCCACACTCCACCGTAACTCCAGCCCGCACAGGCGAGTTGACTTACAAGAGGCGCAATCAAGTCAACTTCCCCCCGGTTTCCGTGGGGAAGAGCACACTCTTCAAGGAGTGACCAAGTGATACTTAATGTTCCGAAACGCTGCCGAAGCGCGTAGTCAAATGCGTAACCGCTCATCAACCCTACGAGGGTGAGTGTGCGACTTGTCTCGGTTGGAAACTCTAGCAGTGGTATCTTGTGCCCACATGGAAAACCGCAGATCGCAGTTGCGGTCATGGATCGAGAATTAGTTGCTGATCCGATTTCCATAAACCCAAGTTTTAGCCGGAGCGCTCGATTGCCTGCATTTTCAACCGCGTCATGTGATCCAATTAAAAACTGCGGCTCGATGACTTTATTGTCCCATGATATATCGCGCCAGACGGCGGTGCGGCCTTTACCGCTGACCCAGCCTTTGGAGCTGAAATCGAAGTGGTCGATCATGCGGCCTTCGTAGAGCGGCAGGGCCACGTCGGCGATGTCTTCGAGGGCGATGTAGGAGCGGCCGTCGCGGCTGAGGACGTAGCCGGCAGACCGGGCCAAGGTGTCGTCGGCTTGTATGCACATCGGGCCTTCGCGGTGCAGCACGCTGCGGGCGCGGCGCCAGGGTTCGCGGAGCCAAGCGTCGCCGCCGGTCACCCACGCGGCCCAGGTGGGCACGGGACGCCACGCGCCTTTTAGCCAGTGGCCATACTCGTCGGGCTGGTAACCTTGCTCCTCCCACACCGGGCGCGGCGGGAAGAGCTTCGAGTCGCTCGTCATGTGGAACTCGGTGGCATATTTGAGCCCCCAACCTTGCGGGGATTCGTCGCCGAGGAGCACGCCGTGGCGATACATCTTGTCGAGGATCTCGGCGTCGCGCACGGAGCGCAGTTCGAGGATGGCGAGGCTCTTGGGGCTGAAGCGGGTCACCTGGTCGCGGCCGTAGGGCAGCGCGAAGTGTTCGGCCTCGGCCCAGTCGCTCAGGCTGCGGCGCATGAAGGCGGTGCGGATGGCCGCCGTCGTGCCGCCTTTCTGCACGATGATGGGGCAGAATTTGAACGAGCGATGGATGTCGAAAATCTTCTCCCGGTTCTCGAAGCCGAAGAGCCATTCCCAGCGGCAGCGGTCGAGGAAGAGACGACGCAGGGTAGTGCTGCCTTTGTCGGTATAGACGTTGGAGGGCACGATGACGCCGAGGCGTCCGGCAGGGCGCAGGAGGGCGTGCATCTGCTCCAAGAAAAGCTTGTAGGTGTTGAGGTCGGCCGAGCCTTGGTAACGGAACGGATGAGCGCGGTCGGCAAAGCTGCGTCGGGTGGCGCGGCGGGTGCGCCACTCTGCGTGCAGCACGCTGGCGGCGCGTTTGGCGGCGAGCGACCATTTGCCGCCACCGGCCGCTTCGTCGGTTGGATCGGCCCACGGAAAGGCGACGTTGGCGCACCAGTTCGAGAGGGCTTTGAAACGTCCGCAGTAGCTCACCCAGTCGCGCTCTATTTGGGAATCGAGGGCGAAGAGTTCTTTTTGGCGGCGGAGGGCTTCCTGTTTGCC
>JBDNFZ010000664.1:0-4507 GCA_041689555.1 Opitutaceae bacterium
TCCGAAAAACTCGCGTGGTTCGAGGCCGCCCGCCCCGCCGCGCTCGCCCCATGATCGTCGCGCTCATCGACAACGGCTCCCTCGAGCCCGCCGCGACCGTCAACCTCCGCGTCGTCGCCGCCCAGCTCTCGGCCGACACCGACGTGGCCGTTCACCCGGTTTCCTGGAAACACAGCGACCGCATCTCCCTCGCCGCCCTCGACGGCGACGCCGCCGCTTGGACGCTCAAGCCATGGATGGCAGCGCAACTCGCCGCCGGCGAACGCGACTTCATCTTCGTTCCGTTCTTCATCAGCCCGCAGGGTGCCATCGGCTCCTCCCTCCGCGCCGATCTCGAAAGTCTCCAGACGCCCGAGGCTCCTTTCACATTCACCTTCACCGCGAGCCTCGCGAGCGTCGGCGTCATCCCCCAGATCGTCGCCGCCCGCATCCGCCAGACTATCGCCAACGCCGCGCTCACCACCCCGGCCGTGCTCGTCGTGGACCACGGCGGCCCCTCTCCCGCCTCCGCCGCTCTCCGCAACGAGATCGCCGCCATCGTTCGCCTGCTCCTCGGCGAGGCTATCGGCCCCCTCGCCGCCGCCTCAATGGAGGGCGGCGACCACGCGCATAACCTTCCGCTCCTCGCCGACCAGCTCCGCGCCCCCGGCTTCGCCACCGGCGACGTCGTCATCGCGCTGCTCTTTCTCTCCCCCGGCCGCCACGCGGGCCCCGGCGGCGACATCGCCCGCATCTGCGGCGCCGCCGAAGCCGCCGCGCCCAACCTCCGCTGCGATCTCACCGAGCTCGTCGGCACGCATCCCCTCGCCGCCGAGACCCTCGCCCACGCCCTGCGCCGCACCCTTTCCTCCATGTCCGCCACCACCACGCTCACCGCCCCCGCCTCCGGAAAACCTCTCGTAAAAAACGAGACCATCAAAGCCGAGAGCAATTTTCTCCGCGGCCACATCCTCCGCGATCTCGCCGATCCCACCACCGCCACCATCACCGAGGACAGCTCCCTCCTCACCAAATTCCACGGCATCTACCCGCAGGACGACCGCGACCTCCGCAACCAGCGCCGCAAGGAGAACAAGGAAAAAGCCTTCTCGTTTATGGCGCGCATCCGCGTCCCCGGCGGCGTCTGCACTCCCGCCCAATGGCTCGCCCTCGACGCCCTCGCCGACTCCCACGCCAACGGCACCCTCAAAATTACCACCCGTCAGGCCTTCCAATTCCACGGCATCCTCAAGGGCAACCTCCGCCCCGCCATCAAGGCCGTCAACGCCCAGCTCCTCGACACCCTCGCGGCCTGCGGCGACGTGAACCGCAACGTCATGGCCAACCCCAACCCCGAGCAGTCCGCCCTCCACGCCGAGGCCCTCCGTCTCGCCAAGGCCATCAGCGACCACCTCTCCCCACGCACCCGCGCCTACCACGAAATCTGGGTCGCCGACGACCTCGTCTCCGGCGGCGAACCCGACTCCGAGCCGCTCTACGGCACCACCTACCTCCCGCGTAAATTCAAGACCGTCATCGCCATCCCCCCGAGCAACGACGTGGACATCTTCGCCCATGACCTCGGCTTCATCGCCATCGCCGACGACTCGGGCAAAAAACTCCTCGGCTTCAACGTCACCGTCGGCGGCGGCCTCGGCATGTCGCACAACCAGATCGAGACCTACCCGCGCCTCGCCGACGTCCTCGGCTTCTGCACCGTCGATCAGGTCGTCGACGTCGCCGAGAAAATCATGGTCGTTCAACGCGACTTCGGCGACCGCACCGACCGCAAGCACGCCCGCCTCAAATACACCATCGCCGACCGCGGCGTCGTCTGGTTTCGCGCCGAGGTCGAGCGCCGCCTCGGCTACACCCTCGGTTCCCCGCGACGCTTCGAGTTCACGTCCACGGGCGACCGCTACGGCTGGGTCGAGGGCGAAAAAGGCACCGCCCACTACACGCTCTTCATCATGAGCGGTCGCATCAAAGACGCGCTCAAGTCCGCCCTCTGCGAAATCGCGCAAGCCCACACCGGCGACTTCCGCCTCACCGCGAATCAAAACCTCATGATCGCCGGCGTCACCCCGGGCGATCGACCCGTGATCGAGGCCCTTCTCAAGAAGCATGGCCTCGACACCGCCAACTCCTCCTCCGGCATCGCCCTCAACGCCATGTCCTGCGTGGCCTTGCCCACTTGCGGCCTCGCCCTCGCGGAGAGCGAACGCTACCTGCCCGAGCTTGTGAAAAACCTCGAAACCGAGATCGAAGCCGCCGGTCTCCGCGACGACGCCATCACCCTCCGCATCACCGGCTGCCCCAACGGCTGTGGCCGTCCCTACCTCGCCGAAATCGGCTTCGTCGGCCGCGCCCCCGGCAAATACAACCTCTACCTCGGCGCCGCCTTCAACGGCTCGCGTTGCAACACGCTCTACAAAGCCAGCGTCCCCGTGGCCGAGATCGTTCCCATCCTCGGCCCGATCATCCGCCACTACGCCCTCGAGCGCACCCCCGGCGAACGCTTCGGCGACTTCACCCTCCGCACCGGCTACGTGAACCACACCGGCACCCCCGCCGACTTCCACGAAGCCAAAGCCGCCGAAAAAGCCGCGCCTGCGGCCGTTTGATCGTAGATAGTAGGCGAGTTCGGCTTCTGCGCTTCAGCGAACGGCCTTGGGAACATCCCCAAAAAAAGTTGGCCGGCCACATACCCCTATGTGGCCGGCCTTTGCTTTCTTACTTACCCCAATCTCCTCCGCTAGGCGGAGGAGAAATTGTTTCTTACGCCCTTACTGATAGCACAACCTCGGCGATGTTCCAGTTAACGGCACATTTTTATTTTCCTTAAGGATTTTCCGGCCCTTCAACTTTCTCCGCCCCTTTCCCGTTCATCTTTTTCGTGCCTTTCTCCGTTTTCACGGGCAATCCTTTATCCATGAAAACCCGTCGCGAAATCGTCGCCAACTGGCTCCCCCGCTACACCGGCGTTCCGCTCAACAAATTCGGCGGCTACATCCTCCTCACCAACTTCAACCGCTACGTGCAACTCTTCGCCCAGTGGCACCGCGTCCCCGTGATGGGCAAAGACAAGCCCATGACCTCCGCCACCGCCGGCGACATCACCATCATCAACTTCGGCATGGGCAGCGCCACCGCCGCCACCGTGATGGACCTGCTAAGCGCCATCAAACCGAAGGCCGTCCTCTTCCTCGGCAAGTGCGGCGGCGTCAAACATCGCGCCGGGATCGGCGACCTCATTTTGCCCATCGCCGCCATCCGCGGCGAGGGCACGAGCAACGATTATTTTCCGCCCGAGGTCCCCGCCCTTCCCGCCTTCGCCCTGCAAAAGGCCATCTCCACCACCATCCGCGATTTCTCTCGCGATTACTGGACCGGCACCATCTACACCACCAACCGCCGCGTCTGGGAACACGACGAAGCCTTCAAAAAACACCTCAAAAAAATCCGCGTCCTCGCCGTCGATATGGAGACCGCCACGATTTTCATGCCCGGTTTCTTTAACGAGATTCCCACCGGCGCGCTCCTCCTCGTCTCCGATCAGCCGATGGTCCCCGAAGGCGTGAAAACCGCCGAGAGCGACAAAAACGTGGACGAGAAATTCGTCAACGACCACCTCAAGATCGGCATCGCCGCGATCAAGCAGCTCCTCAACAAGGGCCTCACCGTAAAGCACCTCCGGTTCTAGGCCTCGCCCATGGCCCGGCCCGAGCAGACGCTCCCGCAACTCCCCGCCCGGGCCGAACTCGCTCTGGGTTTCGCCGGCGAAGTCGGCGATCCGATGAAGCTCGTCGTGGCCAAGCAGGGCCTCCGTCCCGCCAAAAATCTCGACGCCGCCCTCGCCCACGAGCTCGCCGACTGCCTCTCGTCCGTCCTGCTCATCGCCGACAGCTACGACGTCGAACTCGAGCCCGCGTTTCTCGCCACGATGCGACTGCTCGGGCAAAAACTCACGCCGCCACGTCGAACCAAAACGGCACGAAAATCTCGCGCCCATCAAGTTGCACTTGGGCCCAGATCACGAAGCGACCCGCGCTCGGGATCGTGACCTTGAACGCGAGCGACGGCTCGAGTTCTTCGGCCGGCCGCGGCGTTTCTCCGTCCATCGGGTGCAAATGGGCAAAGCCGCTCCGCGCCACGTCAAACGCCACCAAGTGCGCCAGCGCCTCCATCACCGGTTCCAGCCGCACCGGCGCCCCATCGGTCCGATCAACCGTAAACTTCAGGTCCGCCGCCTGGCCCGCGCGAATCGGCTGCGCTGAGGAGACCACCGAGAAACGATAGCCCCCCTGCTCCGCCGTCCACGCCGGCTGCATCCTTGTCGGTTCCGCGGCCCCGATCGGCGTTTCTCCGGAAATGACCAGATCTGCATTGCTGTAGAGACTGCGGTTGGTCGCCGCCGGGGTGAAATCGGCAAACAGCCGGTAGGTGCCGCCATGCTTGGGCACGAAGGCGAAGCTCCACTCCCCCGGCACCTTGCCCGGCTCGGGATGCACGTGCTGGTAGTCGGTCA
>JBDNFZ010000665.1:0-2264 GCA_041689555.1 Opitutaceae bacterium
CGCGGCCGCGGCTTCGACCTCGATCAGGTCACGCTGCAAAACTACTCGGTCATCGAGGTGACCAAGGCCCCCACGCCCGACATGGAAGCCAACTCCATCGGCGGTAACGTGAATCTGGTCACCAAGAGCGCCTTGCAGCAAAAGGGCCGCATCCTCATGGCCACCCTGAATTTCAACGTCACCAAGTTTAACGTGGACGGGTTGAACACCAGAACCCGCAGCATCAACGGCGGCGGCACTTCCGAAAAAATCCGCCCGGGCGGCAACCTCTACTTCTCCGATTCGTTCAGCATCTTCGGCGGCGAGAAAAATCTCGGGGTCGTCGTCACGTTCAACAAGTTCGACACGATCCTTCAAGCCTACCGCCCCAACAAGGATTTGGGCCGGAACGCGCTCCAACCCAACGCCGGCATCGGCGATCTGAACTACACCCGCATCTCCTCGTGGTATCTGAACGACTCTCCCGGCCAGACCAATCGCAAGGGCGGCTCGGTCAATCTCGACTACCGTCTCAGCCCCAACACCGTCCTGCATCTCTACAGCCAGGCCAATTCCAGTTTCGTCGCCAACCGCAACCGGCAGTTCCGCCTCAACGCCAACACCTACACGGCCGACTCCAATCTGGCCGAGACCTTCGCGCCCCAGGCCGCCAACAACACCGCGTTCGTCCAGATCGATTTTAACGACAAGCTTGGCGCGTCTTACGGTGTGAATCCCGGCGTCAAACACGCGTTCGGACCGCTTTCGATAAACTACGACCTGTTCGTCAATCAATCGGTCAACCAATACAAGGACCTCCCCAACTTCTTCGCCAATATCAACACCACGCTGCCCAATATCGGCTTCACCTTGCGTGGCCGCGAGGACGCCACCGCCCCGGAAGTCCGGCAGACCGCAGGCGCGAATCTCTTCGACCTGAACAACTACAGCGCGATGCAGATCAATTCCGTCTACCGCACCGCGAAGGACAAGTTCGTGGGTTGGAAAGTTGACGCCAAACGCGAGTTCACAGGCCGTTTTCCCTTCTACCTAAAGGCCGGTGCCCAGAGCTACGACCAATACCGCTACATCGACAATCCCCGCCGCCGCTGGAACTACAGCGGCCCCGCCGGCAACTTCGGCCAACTGCTGGACAGCACGACGAAACTCGGCACGACCACGACCCGTTGGAATCTGCCGCAGGCTCCGTGGTTCAGTCCCCAGGCGGTCACCGCGTTTGCCAAATCCCGGCCCGAACTCTTCATCGAAGATCGCGTGTTCGCCATCCAGTCCGAGGCGGGGCGTTCCTACCAGCACGAGCGGATCACCGGCACGTATGTCATGGGCCAACTCCGCCTGGGCAAACTCTCCATCTTGTCCGGCGTGCGCGGTGAGTGGACCGAAAGTGATGGCGCCGGCCAACGCATCAACCGCACCGCCGGTATCGGTATTGCCGATCCGGTGGCCCAGAATCTGGCGATCTACGCCGGCCGCACCCGCGCCAGCACAAGCTACAACCACTACTTCGGGAACCTTCAGCTCAAATATGACGTGACGAAAAACCTGCTGTTCCGTTTGAGCGGGCACCAGGGCATCGGCCGGCCCGATCTCAACCAGATCTTGCCCTCGGAGAACGTCGATGACGTCAACCGCGTCGTGAGCATCAACAACGTCGGTCTTCGGCCCCAGTTCGCCGGCAACATCGATGCCAGCGTGGAATACTACGCGCCTTCGTCGACCACGTTGACCGCGGGTGTCTTCAAGAAGCGCATCCGCGATTTCATCTCCGGCCTCACCACGGTTGTTCCATCGGGACAGGACAATGGTTTTCAAGGCAGCTACGTCGGCTACAATCTCAACACCCAATTCAACACCGGCTTCGCGGAGTTTAAAGGGCTTGAGCTCGGCGCTTCGCAGCCCTTCAGCGGCCTGCCCGGTTGGCTCGGCGGTTTCGGCGGCTTCGTCAACGCGACGTGGCTTCGGACCGAGCAAGACAACCCGCAGGTAAAGGGAAACAACTTCCAAAACTTCGTGACGCGCACGGTCAACGCCGGCGTCTCCTACACGCGCGGTCGCATGAATATCTCCGCCAAATGGAATCACCGCGGCACCTTCTGGGCTTACAGCTCCGGCGGTCTCAACGTCTATCAGGGCGCGTGGAACACCATCGACCTGTCGGTGCGCTATCCGGTCTACCGCAACATCGACTTCATGTTCGACGCGAAGAACCTGTTCGACGAGCGCACCGCCTTCTACGCGCTCGTCCCCGGCCGTTACATCCGCCA
>JBDNFZ010000666.1:0-1578 GCA_041689555.1 Opitutaceae bacterium
GGAGGCGTCGTCAGGGCGCGGCGCGTTTTTTGAAGATGATGAGATGCTGGCGGGGAAGGGTCCGGACGGTCTCAACGTAGTCGAGGGGCTGGGCGGCCATCTCCAATTTCACCTGGGCCTCGGTCATTTTGTGGAGCGGCTTGATCGGCACGGAGGGGTCCTCGCCGCGATATTCGACAAAGACGAGGCGTCCGCCGGGTTTCAACTGGCGGCAAACGGCGGCGATAAACTCGGCGGGTTCGCTGCACTCGTGGTAAACATCGACCATGATCGCGAGATCGACGGGTTGCGGGAGCTTCGGGTCGTCGACGGTGCCGAGGACGCCGACGACGTTGGTCACGCCGCGGGCGCGCATCGCTTTGTCGAGCAGGACGAGCATCTCGGGCTGAATTTCGGAGCCGTAAACGACCCCGCCGGGTCCGACGGCCTGCGCCATGCGCCAGCTGAAATAGCCGGTGCCGCAACCGAGGTCGGCGACGAGATCGCCGGGCTTGAGGGCGAGGGCTTTGAGCACGAGATCGGGACGTTCCTCCTGATCGCGTTCGGGACGGTCGAGCCACGGCGCGGCGTAGTGCGTCATGTAAGAGGCGATCTCACGGCCGAAGTAATACTTGCCGAGGCCGTCGCGGGTTTTACGTCCCTGCGTGTAGGGTGATTCGGCAGGCTTTGGCGCGGCGGCGGGGAGAATCAGTGCGGCGCAGAGAGCCAGCGCGAGGGCCGCGAGCCGACGGTGGACGGAGCGGCGTGGCGGGGGAGGTGAGTTCATGGCGGCCGTGGCTTTCGGAGGGTCGCGTTCAGGCGGCGAAGAGTTGGCGCAGCTCGGTGAGGTAGCGCGGCACGGCGACGGCGGAGTCTTCCTTGGCCTCGTATTCGAGGGCGACCCAGCCCCGATAGCCGCCGTCGCGGAGGAGTTGGGCGAGGCGTTTCAGATCGGACGGGCGGGCGGTGGCGGCGGTGCCCTTCAGCTCGGATTTGATCTGGACGTTGACCGCGTAGGGCACGCACGCGGCGAAATCGGCGTAGGGGTCGTCGGTGCGGAAGTTGCCGGAGTCGAGATTCACGCCGAGCCACGGGCTTTGCACGGCCTTGACCATCTGGAGCAGCGCGGCGGCGGTGCCGATGGAGTCGTGGTTTTCCAGGCCGAGGAACACGCCGCGCGAGCCGGCGTAGGCGCAGCACTCCTCGAGGGCGCTGATGACGAGCTTGTCGGCGGCGTCGCGGGCGAGCTCCTTGGTGACGCCGGCGAAGACGCGGACGTGGGACGTGCCGAGCACGACGGCGCGGTCGATCCACTTTTTTGTGAGGGCGATCTCCTGGTCGCGCTTCGGGCCGACGGGGTGGGAGAAGTTGTTGCCGATGGCGGTGCCGCTGATGGCGATGCCGAGCAAGAAGGCGTGGCGGCGCAGCTTCACGAGGTAGGCGTCGGTCTCCTCGGCGAAGAAGTAGCTGGTGAGCTCGGCGCCCTCGCAACCGTGCGCGGCGCAGTAATCGATGAACCGAAACATGTCCGTCGCGCGCCCGACGGGGACCTTGAGATTTGGCTGGCCTCGGGAGACGGGGAAATTCTCGCGGAAGGAA
>JBDNFZ010000667.1:0-11251 GCA_041689555.1 Opitutaceae bacterium
ATACGTGCATTTTTCCATGACGCCACGCATCCGCACCGTAACCTCGGGGTTCTTCACCATCTTCACGAGCTCAGGCATACCCTTCGGACCCAATTGACCCAAATAGAGACTGTCGAGTTCACGAAGGTTGTAATCGAAGAAGTTGAATCGACGGACTTTGTAAGGACAATTATTCGCACAATAACGGGTGCCGATGCACCGGTTGTAGGCCATGGTGTTCAACCCTTCGTCGTCGTGCACCGTCGCGTTCACCGGGCAGACGAGTTCGCAAGGCGCCAACTCGCAGTGGGCGCAGGCTACGGGTTGAAGGGAAACTTGGGGATCTTCGGGCAATAAGTTGTTCCCTTCACCGCCAAAGGCCGCCGCGTCGATCGCGCCATCGGAGTAATAGCGATCCAGTCGGATCCAGTGCATTTCGCGACCTCGCATGACTTGTTCCTTGCCGACAATCGGGATGTTATTTTCCGCCTGACACGCGACAACGCAGGCATTGCAGCCGATACATGTGTTTAGGTCGATGGACATGCCCCATTGGTGGTAGCCGTCGAATTTGGGCGTCTCGTGAAGCGATCCGCCGCGCGGGATCTCGGCGGCCCGTTGCGCAGGCGTCATCTTCTCCCCGACCTCGCCGAGAATCAACGGACTGTGCGACTCAATACCCATCTCCCGCACGTAAGAGGGATTTTCCTGATACTCGGAATGGTTGGCCTCGCGAATCAGGTCGCGGCCTTCCATCGACCAATGCTCCTGGGTATTGGCCAACTTCATGCGCTGGCCCAAGGAAGTCAGCGTCGCGCCGGTCACGAAGCCGGGGGCTGCGGACGTGCGGATGGCGTAGGCGCTGAACCCCGCGCCCGTGCCGACATGACCGCTCTTGGTGCGCCCGTAGCCGAGGGCGACCACCACGGAGTAATTGGAAAGTCCCGGCTGGATATGCACGGGCCCGGTCAAGGTGCGGCCGCCTACGTTCAGTGAAAAGACGTGGGCATTTTCGGCGCCCTGAATAAAATCGGCCGCCTCCTTGCGCGTGATTTGGATGAGCGAACCCTGCGGATCAATCCCGAGTTCCTTGCCTAGACGCGGGCTCACCAGAATGACGTTGTCCCAAGAAATTTTGGTAATGGGATCCGGGCATTCCTGGAGCCAACCGTTGTTGGCAAAACGTCCGTCATCCACCTTGTAGTCGGTGGTAAACCTGACTTCGAGATTGCTCTTCGAGAGCACACCGGGGGCCGCTTCGGCGCCCTGCATGAGCTTGGAGATCGCCGAGACATTGAAGTTCGTCGAAACGGCCGGATAAGCGGAGTTCGCCAGCAGGCCATCATGAAGGAAACGCCGGAAGGTCTTCTCGGCATCGCCCCCGGCCGCGCCCGCGATCGTCTCAAATACAAGCGAATAACCATCGGCCTTGGCTTCGCCGATAATGCGGGCGAGGACCTCGATTTCGGTGATGCTGCCAAAAAGCGGAAGGATCATCGGTTGCACAGGGACGATCGTCCCGTCCGCGGTGCGCGCATCGCCCCAAGATTCCAAGTAGTGGGCCAATGAAAGATGTGTCCCGGCCGCCGCAGAGGTCTCGTCCGCATAATAGCCCAGACGGATGACTTTACCGACCGATGCTTGCAGGCCTGCCCAGCCGAGGTCGGCCGGAGCGTTATAGGCGGGATTGCCGCCGAGGACCAAAAGAGTCTTCACCGAACCGCTTTTTACCGCTACGGCCAAATCTACGATGCTCGAGGCCGACTCGGGGGCGACTTCGACGAAATCAACGGTGCGCCCGATATTACCCAAGGCCGCATTGATGCCATAGGCGATCGCATGAACCGCCGCAGGCTGATGCGGGCCCGCCACCACGAGGCTCGAACCCTTGTGCTCCGCAAGATCGGCGGCGCACTCCGCAAGCCACTCGGGCTTGACGTCAAGTCCTTGGGCAAATCTCCCATAGGCCGCATCGCCGGTAATTTTTTGAGCCAAGGCGGCGGCAAAGGCCAAGATGTGGCTGCTGGCGAGACGCAGGCGATGGTCCGCCATCGAACCGGTCAACGTCAGCGCGCTTTCCGCGACATAAAGACGATTCATCGGGTCGTCCTTCTTCGTCACCCGGCGTCCCTTGGAGAATTCCCGGGCGTAGTAGATGCTCCCCGCCTCCGTGCTTAAAAAGTCCGCGTCGAGGGATACGATGCGTTCGGCCTTCGCGAAGCGATAGATCGGTTTGACCGATTGGCTGAAAACGGATTCGGCGGCGGCCAACGGAGGTTCGTCGCTCACCGGCTCATATTCAGCCCAAACCGCATTCGGAAATTTAAGGCGCAGTTGTTTGACTAGGCGAGCGCGGGTCGGTGAAGCCGACGCTTCCGCGAGGAAAGCGAGGCCCGTGCCGTTCGTGGCGGCAAAATCTTTGCCGATGGAAGCAAGCAGATCGAAGACCGCAGCGGAGGACAGCACGGCACCGCCCCGAGAATGCGCGGTCGCGCGCTCCGGATCGTAAAGATCAAGCACGGAAGCCTGCGCGATGAGCGAACTCGCACCACCGTGCGGCGCATAGGAGGGATTACCTTCGAGTTTCGTGGGACGCCCCTGATGGGTCTCGGCCAGCAACGGAATGGCGGATTTTCGGATCGGCATCGCCGTCGCGTAATATTGGGGGAGACCGGGGATGATCCCTTCCACGGATTTTCCAAACGGGAGGATATTCTTCTCGGGACGCCGACAGCCGGCCAACCCAAGTCCGCCAAGGGCGAACGAGGCGGCCATGATCTTCATGAAATGGCGACGGTCCACACCGTCTGCGGTCGATGCGCCTTCGGGGAACTCCCGGGCAAGTTGCTGCTTAAAGCCGGGAGTGGCGGCAAGGTCGTCCAAGCTGCGCCAATACTGCGGGCCGGTCAGTGCGCGCTGCGACGGGGCGGGATGTTCGATTTTACGTTTCATCGGTGACAGCCGGAGCAGCTTTGGGGCGGCTTGATCTTCCAATCCTGCACAAATTTCAAACCGGCCTCGACGCCCGATTTCTCGGCAATTGTGGGCGAATTGAGATTGAAGACGTCCTTCGGGTCGCGCACGCGGGTCTCAGGGTTGCGGTGACATTCGAGGCAAAAGCCCATGCTGAGGGATTGGTGATGATGGACGACTTCCATTTCGTTGATCTTGCCGTGGCACTCGACGCAACTGACTCCCCGATTCACATGGGCGGCATGGTTGAAGTAGGCGTAGTCGGGCGTCTTGTGAATCCAAACCCAGGGCACCGAGTCTCCGCTGGCGTAGCTATCGCGGATCGGGGCCAACAGCGGACTGTTGGTCTTGATCTGATTATGGCAATTCATGCAGGTCTGCGAGGTCGGCACGTTGGAATGGCCGGACTTATCGACGTTACTGTGGCAATACCTGCAATCGATCCCGAGTTCTGTCACATGTTGTGCATGACTAAACGGCACGGGCTGGACCGGAGCGTAGCCGACCCGGGTGTATTTAGGGGTCATGTAATACGTCACGCCAGCCGTCGCAATTCCGGCCAAAACCACCAAGTAGATGATGATCTGCAGCGGAAGCCTGTTTGCTGATTTCGGAAAGATTTTCGACATGAACCCGAGGTCTTACTTA
Organism: Opitutaceae bacterium; assembly: GCA_041689555.1. Lineage (GTDB taxonomy): Bacteria > Verrucomicrobiota > Verrucomicrobiia > Opitutales > Opitutaceae > Tous-C4FEB. Next base: position 3,601 of record JBDNFZ010000667.1, read on the forward strand.
ATTGATTGGGTGATCACCGGTTTCTGAAGCTTAAAATTGTCAGCTCAAAGCCACAACACGATGACCGAGGCAAAAAACCGCAATATCCGCACCATTCACGATCCCGAAGCCGATCAAAACAGTCTTGATCGCCCGATGGTCGCGATCAGGGGACCAGCACGCGTAGCGCCGCCTAAGGTGTTGTGAGAGATTTTTGATCACGAAGGGAAGATTTCGAGCAATGACCTCAAAAGCAAAAGTCGGGGCACTTTCTATTGTAAACCATAATTTCCCAAACCTTCGATTATCGCTTCAGAAGTAGCCGAACCGGTCGACCCCGCGATTAAGTCTAATTCGCCATCCGAAGAACCCGGAGAGTGCTCGTGCTTCGCGTCCGGAATACCGCCATTCACACTATCTCCGCGTCGCGCAAATTTCGGCCGACGATCCCGGCGGTGCCGCGAAGCCGCCCTCCGATCAATCTGGAGCGAGCGCCAAAAAGCGAAGACGGCGCAAGCCCCCTGCCCTAGATGAAAAGTCCGTCGCGCATCGGGCGGGTGAGATCACAACGCGCTGCGATTTCGGGGTTATGGGTGACCAAAATCACCGCTTGTCCATTCTCCTTCGCCAAACGGGTAAGCAGGTCGAAAACCACCGCTGAGTTTTTGACGTCGAGATTCCCCGTCGGCTCATCCGCCAAGATGATCGAGGGCTGGTTCGCCAAGGCCCGTGCCACCGCCACCCGCTGCTGCTCGCCGCCCGAAAGTTGGGTGCCCAACCTATGGGTTTTCTCCCCGAGCCCGACCGAAGACAGGAGCTGATGCGCGCGCTCGGTCATCTGTGGCGGGTTCAGGCGGCCGAGTTTGCGCATCGGCATCATCACGTTTTCCAGCGCGGAGAACTCCAACATCAGAAAGTGGAACTGAAAAACGAAACCGATATGCTCGCCACGGGCTGCCGTGCGCGACACGTCGTCGGTGTTCGACATGATTCGGCCATTGATCTCGATCTCGCCGCCGTCCGGCTGATCGAGCAGACCCAGCAAGTAGAGTAGCGTAGATTTTCCGCAGCCCGAGGGGCCGACGATCGCGTAGACCTGACCGCGACGAGCTTCAAAGGATACTCCGCGTAAAACGTGCACCCGGGCATCATCTTGGCCGAGATAGCGGTGTAAGTTGTCGCACCGCAGCGCGAGATCGTTGTTGGAAACAGCCATGGTCGGTCGGAACAATTATTGAGCCGTGCCGCGGACTATGTCACCCGGCTCCAGACGGGCCGCCCGGCGAGCAGGAATCAAACTGGCGATCATGACCATTACCGTGGCCGTAGTGATCGCTTGGACGTAGTGCCAAGAATTCCAGGAGACGACAAAGGTCTCGGTCTTGAAGATCCCGCTGATCGGCAGCGGCATGTGGGAAACTCCGAGCGTTGAAAGAGCTCCAACCAAGCAACCCAAGAATGCACCGATGGCCAACACGATCACGGCCTGCCAAAGGAAAATCTGCGTGATATCGCGTCGCTCGTAGCCCATGGAACGCAAAATCGCGATGTCCTTGGTCTTCTCCAGCACGATCATGGCGAGCGTATTGAACATTGCGAGGCCGGCAATCAGAGTGAAAACCGAAACGGTGATAGCCGACGATATCCGCAAGGCTCGGAACGTGGACAACCAGGATTTTTCGCGCTCCTGCCATGGCTTCGCACTGTGCTTCAAGACTTCTTGTATCTGGATCGCGTTCTGCGGTGCACGGTCCTTGTCGAAAAGATTCACCTGCACGAACGACACCCCGCTGGGCTTTTTCAGGAGCGACCGGGCCTCGCTCAGGTGAACGTAAACGCGGACCTTGTCGATGTCCGCCACACCCGTCTCGTAAACGGCGCTCACCGTGTAGCGGGAGCGCTGGCCCTGTGCATCGAGAATGAACGAACTGCCGACCGAAAGTTGCAGGCGGTCGGCCAGCACCCGGCCGATCAACGCACCGGTCGGCTGTTCGCGGAAAGTCGCGATATCTCCCTGAACGATTTGACGGCCGATATCCGAAACTTTCAGATGCTCATCGAGCACGATGCCAAATAACTGAGCCGTTTCATTTTTGAAATCCGCGCGAACCAAAACGCTCCCACGCAAAACCGGAGCAGCACCCGAAACATTCGAAAAATCTTTGAGGGCGTTGATTATAAGCTTCGGCTCCTCGACACCCTCGATGTATTTGAGCCCTTCGCGCTGACTGATCTGAAAGTCCGAGCCACCGCCCGCGGTCATTTGCCGCAAGGTGTCCTGAATCTTGTCCTCGACCCGCATCGCTCCGTCCGTCCCTAGGATAGTCTTGACGAAGAAATCTTCGAAACCGCTGGTCGTGGCCTGCGTAAGCACAAAGAGCCCGACACCCAGCACCGTGCATGACAGGCTCATCAGCATTGCACGCTTCTTTGCGGTGAGGAAGCGAAGGGCAATGCGAAGGTTGGGAGACATCACTACGTGGGATTTCCGCTGGCGGATTCGGGATTCACTTCACCACTTCGGTCGAGACCCGATCGCCTTCCCGATATTGGTCGATATCCTCGACGATCACCAATTCACCGGTCTGCAGGCCCTTGGTGACTTCGACGATGTTGAGACTGACGTAGCCGAGCTCCACTTTGCGCCGCTTCACCCTGCCATCCTCGACTACATAAACTCCGTTACCGAAGACCGCCCGCCGCGGCACGAGGGCCTGCGCGTCACGCTCGCCGACCACGATGCTCACCTCACCGGTCAGGCCGGGCACGAGCAGGTCCGAACGCCCCTTAACATTTACGTCGAGATGCACAATGTAGCGCTGCGTCTCGGCTTCTGCGGTCGGCAAAATTTTGATGGTCGTGGCGTCGTAAATGTCTTCCTCGTGCCCAAGGAAACGGACAATCGCCTTCTGGCCGAGTTTGATCCCGGCAAAATTTTCCTGGCTAATTTTCGCTTCGACCGCGCGGTTGATCGTGATCAGCGTAGCGAGCGCCGTGTTAGCCCCGATCAAAGCGCCGGGATGGACGAAGACCGCCGATACGACACCGTCGAACTGGGCAGTGATCGTCATCCGCGAAGCGGTGAGCCGTTTTACCTTCAGGCTGTTTGTAAAGCCGTCCAGCATGGCTTGGTTCGAGATTTTCTCGTTTTCCACCTGAATCTCGATCGCGTTGTAAGCCCGTCGCTGTTTGGCGATGGCGGACTCGGAAACGCCCCCCAATTTGAACATGCGCTCCATCTGATCGAGCGCCTCGCGGGCCGTCTGGCGCTCCAATTCGATCAGCGATCCTGCGTCAACGCGCCGCTTGGTGGCGGCTTGTTCGCTCTCGATGTGCTCAATTTCGATCTCCAGATCGGCGGTTTCAATTCGGCAGAGGATGTCGCCCTTTTTCACCGACTTGCCCAGATCCAGATTGAAGTCTCTCTCGATGACGCGCCCGCCAGTCTCACTCAGGAGCGGCTGCTCGTATTCGGCCCGAATTACCACGGTTCCGGGCACCGAATTGACGGCTCGGCCTTTCGTCACCACCGCAACGGTGGCGACCGAGCGCGATTTTAGCGCCACCACCGCGACCGCCCCGCCCACCAACAGGAGAGCGACAATGACCTTGAGACCTAAGTGGGATTTTTTTGTTTTAGTGGACATATCGGGCTGGTAGCTGATTCAGAACAGGATCGTTGCCGACCAAGGAAACCAATTCCACCCATCGACCGAGCAGATCGATGCGGACTGCAACCACGGCGGCGTCTTGGGCATAAAGTTGGGAGGTTGCCGAGGTGACGGCATCCTCTGTCAAACTGCCGCGTTCGAACTCGTCTTTTATCCGGTCGAGATTTGCCAAGACCCCGGCGCGAGCCGTCTCCACCAACTCCAGCGATTGCGCGGCAAATTCGATCGCTTGGGCCGCGGCTTTGACTTGATCCGAAACCTGCGCAGCCAGGTTCTTTTGGACCTGCTCGTAGGTCCGCTTGAGCGCCAAAGCATTCAATTTTGCGCCTCGCGCGGCGAACCCGTCGAACAGAGTCCACGAGCCCGAGATCCCGTAGCTCGTGGAAAAAGCCGAAGCTTGGGAAACCGAAGTCGAGGTGACGTTTTGGCTGTTATATTGGGCGGCGCTGGCGGAGAGGTAAAATTTCGGGTAGAGCCGCGTCCGCGCGATCTTGTAAGTGAGTTCCGAATCCCTGATCCGCAGGGCGTTGATCTGTCCCTGCAACGTGGCTTCCGCTCCGTCGCGTTGCAGGCGAGCGACGAGAGCGGCGGCGGCGGCGGGATCAGCCGACCACTTCGGTGCCTCGAGCGGTATGGATTCCTCGTCGATCAAAGCCACTCCTGCCAACCTCGCCAGTTGCGTCTTCGAACGCGCGTAAATGTCGTCGGTGCGCGCCATCGCGAGCCGGGCGTTGGCGTAACCTGTGCGTGGACCGATCAATTCCGCCGGAGCCATGGCCCCGTTCTTCAGCCGGGCTTCGTCAAGCGCGAGCAGTCGCTCGGTCTGCGATAGGTTATAACGCTGGTTACGCCGGGCGATCTTCTGGAAGATCAGACTCAAATACTGCGATCGAAGCGCCGACGCCAAACTGCGATAGGCTTCGGCGTAGTTTTTTTCGGCTATCTTGATGGCGATGTCGGAGAGTTTGACCTGATCGGTGATCGCATACCACGTGAAGATAGGCTGGCTCAAACTCACGCCGTAGTAGGGTCCGCTGGATTTGTCCCGGTTAATCCTCGGGTCCCCCGGTTTGAAGCCACCGGCGGGCTCGGCTATATCCGCTGAAATATTGTTCCACGCGTAGGAGGCGTTGACGGCTACTTGTGGGAGCCGCTGAGAGGTGCTGAAGTAACGAACCGCCTCGTTCTGGGAAATCGAAATTTCGCTGAGGATCATTTGCGGCGACTGCTTCAAAGCCGCCGCGATGAGAATCTTGAGTTCGGGCAGCGAATCTTCGGGCATCGATCCCTCAACCGATACGGGTTGGCCCTGCAATCCAACGCCGGCAAAATGGAAAATCATCGCCAACAACGCTGAGCGGAGTCGAATGGGCAGAGGTGAACAGGAAGACATTTGAAACGATTGAGCGTGAAAAACGAGTGGACAGACCGAAACATCGCTGGCGCATTGGCAACCAAAAATCCCCGGCCGAGTCCGCCACAGACCCGCGAAAAACGAGGACGTTTCAAATATCTTTTGCGTCCGGATCGGATCTCTTAAGTCGCGGAAAAATCATCGTTTGCCTTCGGTGCGAAGCGCCCGCTTCCCGTTCGCAATTTTGCGCGGCTTGCGCCAACTCGCGCAACTCGACGCCGGGAGCCAGTTGTCATTCACGGTCACTTTGGTCGGCGACGTTCCGCTGCTCACGTAGCTCACGCTCTTCGCTTAAAGCCTCGATCTTACTTCCCGCGAATGCTCGCGGGTCCGGCCCGCGCGCTCGCACTTTTTGGTGCCCGACCTAAACGAAAACGCCGTCTTCCGACCGCTCCGTGTTCGCAGATATGCCCGACCCCCGTATCGAATGCTCTGGCTCACACTCGCCGGCGATGGTCCGGGCAACACCCTCGCCACCAACGGAGTCCCCGGCAGCCTCTTTCCCCTGAGATGACCGGACGCCGTTTTTCGCCCGTGCTTGAACTTGGCTGCTAACCCTTGTTCCGACCGCCGACTTGGGGGCGGTCGGCCGCGCATATCTCCCGTGATTTTCCTTGGTTAACCTGCGCAAGGAGCTACTTAAAACACTCTTCCTTTTCATGATTCTCGTCACCGGTGCCGCCGGATTCATAGGTTTCCACGTTGCCCAAAGGCTACTCCGCGACGGACACGCCGTGCACGGTCTCGACAACGTCAACGCCTACTACGATCCCGTTCTCAAGGAAGACCGGCTCAAAGTGCTCTCGGCTTCCCCGCGCTTCACCTTTCATCGCACCGATCTCGCCGACCAAGCCGCCATCTCCGCTATCTTCGAGGACTACGCCCCCAGCCACGTGGTCCACCTCGCCGCTCAGGCGGGCGTAAGATACTCCGTGGTCAATCCCCGCGCCTACACCGATGCCAACATCACCGGTTTTCTCCACATCCTCGAAGGCTGCCGGCACGCAAAGGTGAAGCACCTCGTGTATGCTTCGTCTTCCTCGGTCTACGGCCTCAACACCAAGATGCCTTTTTCGGTTCATCAAAACGTGGACCATCCCGTCAGCCTCTACGCCGCCACAAAAAAGGCCAACGAGCTCATGGCTCACACTTACAGCCATCTCTTCGGTATCCCGACGACCGGCCTCCGCTTTTTCACCGTGTATGGCCCTTGGAGCCGGCCCGATATGGCCCTCTTCCTCTTCACCAAAGCCATTCTCGAAGGAAAACCCATCGACGTTTACAACAAGGGAAAGATGGGGCGAGACTTCACCTACGTGGACGACATCGTCGAGGGCCTCGTCCGCATCCTCGACAAACCCGCCTCGCCCAACCCCGGTTGGAGCGCGGCCGAGCCCGACTCCGCCACCAGCTGCGCCCCCTATCGTCTCTATAATATCGGCAATCACTCTTCCGTCGAACTCGTCCGCTTCATTGAAATCATCGAAGAATGCCTCGGCAAGAAGGCCATTAAGAACCTACTCCCGCTCCAAGCCGGCGACATCCCCGTCTCCTTCGCCGACGTCTCCGACCTCACTCGCGACACCGGCTTCGCCCCTTCCACTCCTATAGAAGTCGGCGTCCGTTGCTTCATCGCTTGGTATCGCGACTACTACCGGGTCTGAGCCACGCCCATGGAACCTTTGCCCGCCTTGTCTACGCGCCATCTGGACCAACTGCGGGCATTTTACCGCACCACTCCGTTGCGCACAAAATGGACTTCAGCCGGCTACCGCCGGCTCCTCGCGCACTACTACAATCTCCTGCTCCCCCCCGCCGCCCGCGTGCTTGAGATCGGGTGTGGCTCCGGGGAGTTCCTAAGTCAATTACGCGCCGCGAAAAAAACCGGTATCGATCTTTCCGAGAGCCGGATCGCCGCGGCCCGCGCCCTTCTTCCCGAGGCCGAGTTTCATGTGCAGGCCGGTGAGGACCTCGCCGTCGCCGGCCCCTTCGATTGCATCGTCATTTCCGACACCCTGAACTTCGCGGCCGATGTGCAACGGCTCCTCCAAAAACTGCATGCCGTCTCCCACCCCGGCACCCGCCTTCTCCTCAATTTCCACTCCTCGCTTTGGCGTCCGCTGTTCGCCGTTGCGACCGCCCTTGGCCTCAAAGCCCCGGAACCCCAAGCCAGCTGGTTAGCCACGTCCGATGTCCATAATCTCCTCGATCTGGCGGACTGGCAGCCCGTGCAGACCCAACGCCGTATCCTCGTTCCCTTTTCTTGTGCCGGGCTCGAGCACCTCGCCAACCGCGTCATCGCCCCGCTGCCGATCATCAATCACCTCTGCCTCACCGTATTCTGCGTTGCCCGATCCCGCACGGCGATTTCGGCGGCCCCCCGCACCGTCTCTGTCATCATTCCCGCCCGCAACGAATCCGGCAATATCGCCGCCGCCGTCGCCCGCACCCCGCAGATGGGCGCCGGCACCGAACTCATCTTCGTCGAGGGCCACTCCCGCGATGATACCTGGGCGAAAATTCAGGAGGTCGCCGCCGCCCACCCGCACTTGAAGATAAAAATCATGCAGCAGACCGGCCGCGGCAA
>JBDNFZ010000668.1:0-2757 GCA_041689555.1 Opitutaceae bacterium
CGCGACGCGGGCGAACTGCGACCTAGTCGGGGTCGCCGTCGGCTTACCGCCGGTGAGAACGTAGGATCCGGAACCACCGGTGAAACCGGCGGCGGTGGCTTGCGCGGCCGTGAGCGTCAGATTGGCAGGCCAATTGGCCGAACTGTTCTGATTGATGCCCTTGGGGGCGGCGCTGGAGTAGTCGGTCGCTTTGGAACGATCATAGTCACGAGCGAAGCTAGAGTTGCCCCCTTGGTAATTTGCAGTGACGAGAATCGATGTTTTGCCCGTTTGCGCACCGGCCAAGAGGCTGGTGGACTTGACCAAGCTGTCATGGCCTTGGGTGTTGCCGACGAAAGCTTCGGTGCGGACGCCGGTGTAGTTCTTCTTCAGCTTGATGTTCATTACCCCGGTGATCGCATCGGAGCCGTAAATGGCCGAGGCGCCGTCCTTCAGGAACTCGATGCTATCGACGGCCGTAAGCGGGATGCTGTTAAAGTCGAAGATCGACTGGTTGGAGCTATTGGTGAGCGCGTAGGTCACGGCGCGACGACCGTTGACGAGCGTCAAAAAGCGATTGCTGCCCAAGCCGCGGGGATTGGCGGTAACGGCCCCGCGCGTGAAGCTGGCACCTTGGAAGATCGAGTTCGCCGATCCGGAGTTGAACGGAAGACTCTGCACGAACTCGCCGATCGTCCGGTAGCCGGAATCTTCGATGCTCGCGGACGTGAAGGTCACGACGGGCTGGGGCGTCTCGACGTCGAGGCGCTTGATGCGCGAGCCCGTGACTTCGAATTTCTCGAGCGTCTGGGTCTCCTGGGCGACGGGCGCTTTCGGCGCGGTTGTGGTGGTAACAGGGGTCGTTTGCGCGGCGAGGACGCCGGCGGTCAATCCCGTGACAAGCGCAAGACGCAGGGCGTCCAACGCTACCTTAGGCAGCAGTATGTTCATAACTGGCAGTGGTGTTGTGGTTGAAAAGAGGCCGGTTGTGGACGGCCGTTTCGTTGTGTAACCGCCAAGACGTGTCATAATTGTGTGACGTTTCGCAAGCGCGAATTCCTGTATCTAGAATCGTGGCGCCGGGGCTGGAATTCGCCTTAATTCCCTCCGACGGCGCGTTTACTCCGGCAACCGCAGTCGATCTCACTCCAGCCTTCTCAACCTTTGTGGAAGAATTTTCATCCCTCATCGCCGAATTAATCCGGCCCGCCCCCGGCTCAAACCGCCGCGTCCTCGTCATCCTCGTCGCCGTCGTCGGGTCTTCCTGCCGCCGGACCGGCGCGCGCCTGCTCGTGACCGCCGGAGGCGAGCGCCTCGGCTCTATCAGCGGCGCCTGCCTCGAAGAAGACGTGCTCGCCCGGGCCCGCCGCGTCGCCGCCACCGGTCGCGCCGAACTCGTCACCTACGACACCTCCTCGGAGAACGACCTCGTCTGGGGCGTCGGGCTCGGTTGCCACGACGGCGTCCATGTTCTCCTCAAACCGATCTCCGCCATCCCGCCCGCGTAGGTCGCCACCCTCGCAGCCAACCTCGCCACCGCCGCGCGCTTTCCCGCCGCATCCTCCTGTCTCTACATCGCAAATCACCGCTTAAAAATCAGCTCCGACTGCGAAATTTACGATGAAACAAGGATGGGCGACGGGGCCGGAGGCGCAACCGAAGAGCCGAAGCGGCGCGATCGGACAAAAAAAGGCCGGGCTCCGAGGAGCCCGGCCCGAGTCGGACGGCGGCAGTGTTGCCGGGGTCAGTTAGAACTTATACTTGGCCTGCACATAAACGAAGCGGCCGATGGGTTCGTAGGCGTTGATGTCCGCCGATTGATTGCCCTCGGAGGGGATGAGCGGCGGGAACTTGTTGAAGACGTTGTTCACGCCGACGGTGGTGGTGAGACCCTTGAGCCACCTGTTCGCCGAGTTCTTGAAGCTGTAGCCGACCTGAAGGTCGAAGTTGTGATACTTCGCGACCCGGAAGGCCGTGGCGTTCGAGAGGTCGTCCAGGCTGGGCACGTAGGTTTGGCCGATGCCGGCGTTCCAGCTCTTGAGGGACCAATCCAGACGGCTGCTGAGGCGGTAGCGGGGGAAGACGCCGGTGCTGGACGTGGCGGCATTGAAATAGCCGTCTTGGTAGCCTTGGGCCGGGGTGGTCGGCAGAACCTGCACCACGTATTGGCGGAGGAAGGTGCCGATATGGATACGCGGGAGACGCAGATTAGCGCCCCGAGGGCATTTTAATAACGCTCGTCGGCTTGATCTCCACCCGACCCGACGGAAGCATATGAGCCGCGAGGAACTCGTCCATCGCACCGTAAAAGTTCATCGCGTTTTCGTATTTGTTGAAGCCGTGGCCCTCGTTGCCGATGACGATGTTCCGATACGGTTTTTGCGCCCGCTTGAGCGCCGCCTCAAGAACCTGAAACTGGCTGCTCGTCACCCGGGGATCGTTCTCTCCATAGGCCATCAGCAATGGCGCGCGCAGATTTTGGACAAGATTCACCGGCGAAGTGGCCCTAAGCTGCGCGGCGTCGAGCAACGGGTGGCCCCACCGACGCGCCACGTAGGACTGGAGCGGGCGTTCGTAGCCGTTGAAGTTTCTGAGCAAATCGAGACGCGGGATGTCCGACACGCCGACGTAGTTTACACCGCAAACATAAAGCTCCGGCGTCGTCATCAGGCCGGCGAGCACCGCATAGCCGCCGTAACTCGCGCCGTAAATCGCGACCCGGGCGGGATCGGCGATGCCCTCGGCAATCGCCCAGCGGACAGCGTCCGTCAGGTCATC
>JBDNFZ010000669.1:0-5162 GCA_041689555.1 Opitutaceae bacterium
CCTGGCGGCAGGTCGGCGGGACCGAGCAGCACCTGGCGGGACACCGGCTGCTGCTTGCTCGGATTCCAAACCGACTGCGCCACGACGCGATACATGCGGTCGTCAACGAGGCGCTCAAAAAAGTGCATTCCTTCAACTAGCATTCCATATGGAAGGAATAAGCCCATTCGCTTAAGTAATCACAAAAAAATCACTCGCTCAAAACCCCTCGCATTGCGAAGGCCGGGCTAGGAAACGCTGCTCAACGGGTCTCAGTCCGCCTTTGAGGCGAATCCGACGGCCGGTGCATCACAGCGAGAAATGGAAGCCCGTCTCCGGCGGCGTTGATGAGCTGAATTCTCCTCGTCGCTCGCCTTCGCTTTCGCGTCTATTCGCGTCATTCGCGGGCAACCTCTTCGCTTTTCCAAACAAATCACCGCCACTCGTGCCTCGGGTAGCGCCGCGACAGCTCGGCTTTCACTTTCGGATACTGGTCGCACCAGAAATTCGTGAGGTCGTCCGTCACTTGGATCGCGCGATGGTTTGGCGCGAGCACCTCGATCTTCACCGGCACGCGACCGTGCCCGAGCGTGAACTTTCCCTCGACGCCGTAGAGTTCCTGAATGCGCGCGCTCAGCATCGGTGGACCGTCTTTCGTATAGGTAAGCTTCGAGCGCCGGCCGTTGGCCATCGTGAGTTTCTCGGGCAGATAGTCGTCGATCACCGCCAGTTGCTCGGCCGTCAGCCAGTCGCGCAGCACCGGCATCACCGCCTTCTCTTTCACGGCCCGCGCGCTGGTTTCGCCAAAACAAATTTGCTCGATCCGCGTGCCGCGATCCGCCTCGGTGAGCGGGTTGACCTCGAGTTCCGGAAACCACTCGGCGAGGCGGTTCACGCGCACGATCCACTGCTCGACGGTTTCGTCCCACGCATCGATTTTGATCCGTCCCGCCAAAACTTCCTTGGTCAGCAGTGCCGCGGCATCCGAGAGCGGGACGTCGTCGCTGTTGCCCTTGGCCTCCAACACGAGATCGCGGAAACGCTTTTCCTTCCGCGCCACCACGCGCTTCGCCTGCTCGTCGTAAAGCACGGCCTTGGCCTCGATCAGATCGCCCGGAAACAGCTCCTGCAACCAGGGCTCCTCGACGGCGGTCGCGAGCGAGAGCAACGTATTGACCTCGCCGTCGCCGCGCCCGATCTCGCTGATCTCGGCAGACACCAGCAGCCTGGCCTGCTGGATCGCGCTCTCCCGCACCAGCACGCCGCGCCGGCCGTGCACCAGTTCCACCCGCAGCGTGCCCGCGTCGAGCCGCTTCCCGAGCTGGTCCGAAAAACCCGCGAGCACACATTTCCTCACCGCGATGCCGTCTGCGGGCGACTCGCCCACATCGAGGCCCTCCTTCCGCGCGATCTCCAAAAACTGCTCGAACAACGGCCCGACCGCCCGCGCGCCCTGCGCGTGAAGCCCGAGCCGCCGACACGCATCGACGCCGTAGCCGGCTTTGTCGGCGTAACTCCATGCCCGCATGAGCAGGAAAAAATCGCTCTCGTGCTCCTCGCCCAGCAGATCCTCGCGCGCCGCCTCAACGTCTTTCGACGCACCCTGCAGCAGGAAATTCCGCCCCTGCGTGAGCGCCGCCATCAGCGCCACCGGCCGCACGCAGCCGCGCTCCTGCGCCGCGAGCAACATGCGCGCATAACGCGGATGCACCGGAAACCTCAGCATTCGCCGGCCGAGTTCGGTGATCGACCGCTTTTTTCCAGCCAGTGCGCCCAGATCCGCCAGCAGCAGTTCCGCGCGCTCCAAGGCCTTTGCCTCGGGCTTTTCCAGCCACGGAAAACCAAACACATCGTCGATGCCGCTGGCCTTGAGCGTCAGCACAACCTCGGAAAGATCGAGCCGCTTCACCTCGGGCAACTCCTGCAACGCCCGGGTGCCGTGCTCCCGCTCCGTCCAGAGCCGCACGCAGATTCCCGGCGCCGTGCGGCCGGCGCGGCCCGCGCGCTGGTCGGCGCTCGCCGCGGAGATTTTTTCGATGAGCAGCGTGTTGATCCCGCGGTGCGGATCGAAGCGCGCCATCCGCGCGAGCCCGCAATCGATCACGGCCGTCACCCCGTCGATGGTGAGCGAGGTCTCCGCGACGTTGGTCGAGACGATGATCTTGCGCGCCTGCGTCCGCGCCACCGCGCGGTCCTGCTGATCCGGCGGCAATTCCCCGTGCAGCGGAAAGCTCACGAAATCCCGCAATCCACGCCCGCCCTGAATCGCCTGTAACGTGCGGTTGATCTCATAGGCGCCCGGCATGAACACGAGCATGTCGCCCTCCGTAAGTCCCGCTACGCGTTCACACTCGCGCGCCGCCACGTCCCACATCGGTTCCTGGTCGAAGTTCGGCGACCGTTGGAGATACTCGATCGCCACCGGAAAGCTCCGCCCCTGCGACACGAGCAACTCGCATGGTGCCAGGTAGGTTTTCAGCACCCCGGTATCGAGCGTCGCCGACATCACGATGACCTTCAGATCAGGCCGCGTCGTCTGCTGGATCTGCACCGCCCGCGCCAGCGAGATGTCGCCGTAAAGATGCCGCTCGTGAAACTCGTCGAAGACGAGCGCGTTGATCCCGCGCAACTTCGCGTCAAACGACATCTGCCGGAGCAGAATGCCCTCGGTCACGAACCGCACGCGCGTCTTCGCCGACACCCGCGACTCCAGCCGGATCTGATAACCCACCAGATCGCCGAGCGCCGTGCCCACTTCCTCCGCCACGCGCTTAGCCAGCATCCGCGCCGCGAGCCGGCGGGGTTGCAGCACGACGACTTCCCCGCCCTCGAGAAACCCGTGCTTCAACAGCATCTGCGGAATCTGCGTCGATTTGCCCGAGCCCGTCGGGGCCTGCACGATCAGCCTCCCGCCGCCGCGCAAGGCGGCGACGACGGCGGCTTCGAGTTCGTAGATGGGCAGGTCGGCCGGGCGCATGGCTTGGTCTGAAACGTGCAGAGTTTCGGGAGCCGGGCCCGAGGCAAGGCCGCAGGTGAACAACCCGTGAATGACCTTACCCACATCTTGTTCACCGCTTTGCCGGTGAATCGATTGTGCAGAACAACTGCTTCACATTTCGGCGGAGGCGTCGCAGGTTCCGTCTCGTTCCTTGATAGAACAGTCGAACGCACGGTAGCCTGAAACGGCCCGCCGCAGCCCGACTGGGATAAGCCCGGGCAACCGGGGAAAGGGCGGTGGCAGCTGGTGCCATCGTCCCCTGCGGTGCGGTTTTCCGCATTTAGCTGGCAGATATCACCAGCTCCTCTGGCCGGGGTCACGCCCGGTCCAGTCAACGTGAATCAGGAGCTGAGCGGTCAGGCGCGAAATAGAAACCGCGTCCGAGCCGAGTCAGGTGTCCGGGTCGTTTCGAACCGGTCACCGACGCAGTTACCCAGAGGGTTACGGCTGCTACTGCGCAGACCAGATCGCCATCGCTGCCCCGGCGGGATTGACCTCCCGCCAAAAGGCCCGGCTCTTCAACGAGCGGGGCGCGCAAAGGGGCAACGGAGGCGCGGAGAGAGCGGACCCGGCAAGGTCCGTCAACCTCCTCCACGGGGCGGCGTGCCAAAACACGTCACCCCGCTGCAAAGCGAACGCAGCCTGAGAGGTAAGAGGTAAGACCCGTAACGCGGGGCCAACGACCGGCCAAAAGCCGGTGCCGTCCCCGCGGTAAGGGTGCCGACATGCACGCCACATTTGCAGGCGAGTCAGCACCACGTCCGGCGCGACGCTTCCGGCAGGAAGCGACCGAACCGGGCGCAGAGACCTCACTCAATAAAGCCCGGCCGGCAACGGCCAGGACGGTCCCGCCATGAGACCGGTATCAGCGCTTGCCGCGCTGAGTGGCGTCGGGGAGCACACAGCCCGCGAAAGCGAGCGCGCCCAATGTTGTGCCAACGGGAAAGAGTGCGTGGCGAGCACCCACACCCAAATTTGGCCCCGGGACCGCAAGGTCCCGGGGCCTTATTTTTTCCGGATTCGCCAAGCGCCGGTCCGCAAGCCCACGTTGGCGCTCGCCACCACAATCTCCATGCGCGTCTCCCCGACATTCTTCGCACTCTTCCTCGCCGCCGCGCTCCCCGCCGCCGAGCCTGCCGCTCCGAAACCCCCTGCGGTAACCCCGCCCGCTCCCGTGCCCTACCCGCTCGTTCTCGGCCCGATCCGCCTCTGGGAAGGCGAAGCCCCCGGTGCCCTCGGCCAACGTCCGCAGGACATCACCACCCTCACCCCTTTTCCGGCCGACCAAGCCAAGGATACCGGTGCCACGATGCTTATCTTTCCCGGCGGAGGTTACGGCAGCCTCGCCGAGCATGAGGGCACCGGCTACGCCGAGTTTTTCGCGGCACACGGTATTTCCGCCTATGTCCTGAAGTATCGCCTCGGCTCCAACGGCTACCGCCACCCGACGATGCTGAACGACGCCGCCCGCGCCCTGCGGCTCGTGCGCGCCTTCGCCAAACGCGACGGCCGCGACCCCGCCCGCATCGGGGTCATCGGCTCGTCCGCCGGCGGCCATCTCGCGTCGACCCTCGTCACGCTCTTCGACGCGGGCCGCCCCGACGCGACCGATCCCATCGAGCGCGAAAGCTCCCGCCCCGATCTGGCGATCCTCTGCTATCCCGTGATCTCCTTCGGAGAATTCGCCCATGCCGGTTCGCGCAAAAATCTCCTCGGCGCGACCCCCGACCCCGCTCTCGTCACCCTGCTCTCCGGCGAGTTGCAGGTCACCGCCGCGACTCCGCCCTGTTTTCTTTGGCACACCCTTGAAGACAAGTCGGTCCCCGTGGAAAACACCCTGCTCTTCGCCGCCGCGCTCCGCCGCGCCGGGGGCTTCCCCTCCGTTCACATCTACGAAAAGGGCGCGCACGGCCTCGGCCTCGGCCGTCCCGGCAAGCCCTCCCCACCCTGGGCGGAGCAGTGCCTCTATTGGCTGCGCGAACGGGATTTCCTTCGCTAAGCCCCGGCCCACAGCCCGGCCGCGCTGCGGCCCAGGTTGCATTTGGGCAGGGCCTTTTGTTTTGAGCTCATTTTGAGAGGAGGATGCGAAGGCAGGCGGCGGGGTTGGAGTAGAGGTGTTCCTTGACGATGGGCAGGGGGCAGCCAGGGAAGTGACTCGGCAGCAGGGTGAGCAGGGCGCTGCGCA
>JBDNFZ010000670.1:0-4708 GCA_041689555.1 Opitutaceae bacterium
AACGCTAGCTGCGGGAGGGATTTCATTTTCTTAGGTGCAGGCTGTTTTGAGGTTGGTAAAAGTTTGAATGTTTCACAGTGCCCCCGGCTTCCCCGTCGCCGCCGATTTGTAAGCACCGTCGATGATCTTCATGAGCGCGAGGGCCTGCGTCGGGGTGTTGAGCGGCTTCTCCGTGCCTTCAAGGGTGCGGATGAAATTCAGGGCGGAGCGCGTCCGCCCCATCGTCTCGTCGGGGACGACGATGACGTCGCGGTTTACCTGCCGGCCGTGCTCGAGGGTGTAGAGCTGGCAGGTGTCCTTGGCGGTGTTGTCGAGGCCGTCGATGCCGAAGAGGCGGCGGACGGTGCCGCCGGCCTTGGTGCCTTGGAACGTCACGGAGACTTCCTCGCCGTGGTTCATTTCGGCCCATGACACGGCGAAGCTCATCGCCTGACCGGTCTTGAAGGTGATGAAACCGTGCGCCGCAGCCTCGACGTCGGTCGTGCCCTTGACGACATCGGGGATGCCCCACGGGCCCTTGAAGGCCTTGTTGTCGATGTGGTCTTGGTAGGTGCGGGCGAGGATGTGCGCGGGCTCGGGATAGCCCATGAAGTGCAGGCCGAGGTCCACCATGTGGAGCAGGTCGATGAGCGGGCCGCCGCCCGAGAGCGCCTTGGTCGTGAACCAACCGCCGAAGCCGGGGATGCCGGCGCGGCGGATCCATTTTGCCTGACAGGTGTTGATCGTCCCGACGGTGCCGGCGGCGATGTAGTCCATCATCGCGTAGCTCTCGGGGCGGGCGCGGTTGTTGAAGTTAAACATCAGCGTCTTCTTTGCCTTTTCGGCGGTGGTCTTCATGAGAGCCATCTCCTGCGCGCTCAGCGCCGGGGGTTTTTCGCAGAAGACATGCTTGCCGGCCTTGAGCGCCTGGAGGGCGAGGGGAGCGTGGAATTTGTTCGGCACGATGACCGAGACGGCGTCGAGCTCCGGGACCGAGCGGAGCATGTCGGCGACGTCGGTGAAGACGCGGCCTATGTTGTGCTTGGTGGCGGCCTTGTGGGCGGCGGCTTGGTTGACGTCGCAGAGGGCGATGATCTCGGCGCCGGCCTGGCGGAAACCGTTGGCGTGATAAGCGGCCATGCCGCCCGCGCCGATGATGGCGATTTTGGTGCTCATTTAGACAGGGAGTAGAGGGTGATGAAACGGAGAGGCACCACGAAATACACGAAAGACACAAAAATCAGAATCGGGCGATTTTTGGCTTTCGTGTATTTGGTGTATTTCGTGGTGCCAAAATCGGGGTTATTTCTTCTTGTCGAACTGCGCGTCGAAGACGATCGCGCTGGAGGGGAAATCGACCTTCCGCACAAAGGCGGAGGCCTCGGTCGCGCCGTGGACGCGGTCCATGCGGCTGTCTTCCCACTCGACGGAGAGCGGGCCGCGGTAGCCGACGTCGTTCAGCGCGACGACGATCTCCTCGAAGTTGATGTCGCCGTGGCCGAGGGAGCGGAAATCCCAGTAGCGGCTCGGGTGCCCGAAGCTCACGTGGCCGCCGAAGACGCCGACGGTGCCGTCGCCGTGGCCCCACCACACATCCTTCATGTGCATGTGGAAAATGCGGCTGCCGAAGGCGCGGATGAACTTCACGTAATCGACGCCTTGGTAGCCGAGGTGGGACGGGTCGTAGTTGAAGCCGAAGCGGCGGTGGCCCTTGACGGCGTCGATCGCGCGCTGGGAACTCGCGAGGTCGAAGGCGATCTCCGTGGGGTGGACTTCGAGGCCGAAGTTCACGTTGGATTTTTCGAAGGCCTCGAGGATCGGGCCGAAGCGTTTCGCGAAGTCGGCGTAGCCGGCGTCCCAGTAGGCCTGCGACGTGGGCGGGAAGGCGTAGAGCGAGTGCCAGATCGAGGAGCCGGTGAAGCCGTTGACGACGGCCGGATAGTCATCCTTACCGTTGTTTCCGGGCTTGGCGTCGAAGAAGGCGCGGGCGGCGCGACCGGCGGTGATCATCTTGCGCGCGGCGCGTTTGCGGACGCCCTCGGGATCGCCGTCGCCCCAGACATCGGCCGGGAGGATGGACTGGTGGCGTTCGTCGATGCGGTCGCAGATCGCCTGGCCCACGAGGTGGTTGGAGACCGCGTAGCAGGTGAGCCCGTAGTCTTTGAGCATCGCCCATTTGTCGTGGACGTATTTCTTGGAATTTGCGGCGGCATCGACGTCGAAGTGGTCGCCCCAGCAGGCGAGTTCGACGCCGTCGTAGCCCATTTTTTTGACGAGCGGGGCGAGTTTTTCGAGGGGCAGGTCGGCCCATTGGCCGGTGAACAGGGTGACGGGACGTGGCATGATTTTTCGGAACGGATGGAGGGTTGACGGGGCGGTCGTGAGCGAAAGTTCGGTCGGATTGAGGGGCGAGGAGCGCGAAGGCGGCAAGCGGATTGTTGTTTTTGTCGGAGGGTTGATTCTGCGCTTCGTCGGCGGCGCCAAATCGCTCAAGGTCGGGTCATGTCGCTGCGCCGCACGTTCTCCAGTCTCGGTTGTGCCGAATTGAATCTCGAAGCGACCCTCGCGCTCGTGGCGAACCACGCGCTCGACGGGGTCGAACTGCGCGCGCTCGGCGGCACGGTCGAACTGCCGCGTTACCTCGCCGAGCACTACGGTTCGCCGGCTTCCCTTGCCGCCAAGCTCGGGGCCGCCGCGCGACAAATCGTCGCCTTCGACACGTCCCTCAAGCTCATCGGCAATACGCCCGCCGACCGCGAAAAATTACTGGAGTTTCTCCCTTGGGCCGAGGCCCTCGGTGTGCCGCGTCTGCGCGTCTTCGACGGCGGCACCGGCCTCACCGACGAGGCGCTCGCGCAAGCCGCCGACACCGTGCGCTGGTGGCAGGCCCTCCGTCGCGAGCACGGCTGGCGCGCCGATCTCATGGTGGAAACGCACGACTCGCTCGCCACGGCGGCGGCGATCCTGCGTTTTGCCAAAGCTGCGCCCGGTTGCGCGGTGCTCTGGGACTCGCACCATACCTGGATGAAAGGCGGGGAAGACCCGCTCGTTACCTGGCCGTTGATCCGCGATCTCGTGGTCCACGTCCACGTGAAGGACAGCATCGCCGTGCCCTCGGCAAAACACCCGTGGACCTACGTGCTGCCGGGCGAAGGGCGTTTTCCCATCGCATCGCTGCTCGCGGCCTTGCGCGCCGATAAGTTCGCCGGCCCTGTTTCGCTCGAGTGGGAACGCATGTGGCATCCCTATCTCCCGCCGCTCGACGTCGCGCTCACTGCGGCGACGAAGAATCGATGGTGGTGATGGATGAGTCGGGACCAGCGCTGCGGCTGGGGGTGCGCGCCGTATTATAGAAATGGCTCCGGCGCTTGGCCCGGTTCCGCCACACCCTTGCCTCAGCGAATCAGGCGCAGGCCGATGCTCGCTGACGCTGTGTTCACCCGCGCGAGGCTCTGTCTGGCGGGCTCCAGACTGCGTGTGTGATTGATCTCCGAGTAAACTCCCGCGGACCCAGACGCATCGGTTCACCGTTGTGGAAAATCATCACACGAATGTGTGCGGCGCGGTCTTGTTTTACGATCGTAGTCGGCGCTTGGTTCCGCTCGTCGCCCTTGCCCCGCTCCCGAACGAGAGCCCGCAACACCCCTTGTTCCACGTTCTGTTTACCCCCTTTCCATCATGCACTCGATCCTCCTGCTTCGTCGCCTCGTCTGCGCTGTCGTCCTGTTTCCCACCCTCGGCTTGGTTCTCGCCGCCCCGCTGCGCGCCCAAGTCTCCACCGGCTCAATCGAGGGCCGCGTTTTCAACCCCGCCACCGGTGCCTACGTCGAGCGCGTTCGCCTCACCGTCGTCGGCACCGCCCTCGAAACCTTCACCGACGCCGACGGCAATTTCCGCCTCACCGGCGTCCCCGTCGGCTCGGCGCAGCTCCACGCCTTTCGCACCGGTCTCGCCCTTTCCACCACGACCGTCGCCGTCGTCGCCGGCTCCGTCGCTGCCACTACGATCAACCTCTCCGCCGTTGCGTCCGACGACTCCACTTCATCTGACGCGACCGGAATCGTGAAACTCAACACCTTCGTCGTCGGCTCAACGAGCATGGATAGCTCGGCCATCGCGATCAACGAGCAGCGCTTCGCCGCCGAGATTAAAAACGTCGTCTCCGCGCAGGAGTTCGGCCAGGTCGCTGAGGGCAACGTCGCCGAGATGCTCAAGTTCATGCCCGGCGTCTCCATCGACTATGGTGGCGGCAACGGCCGTAACATCTCGATCGGCGGCGCGCCGAGCGGCAACGTTCCTGTCACTGTAGGCGGTTTCGATCTCGCGAGCGCCGGCGTCGGCGGCACTGGCCGCGCCACCGCCCTCGACTTCGTCTCCATCAACAACGTCTCTCGCGTCGAGGTTCTCCACTCGCCCACGCCCGAGTCACCCGGTGCCGCGCTCGCCGGCTCCGTCAACATGGTCCCGCGCTCCGCCTTCGAACGCGCCCGCGCCGAGTTGCAGGGCAGCGTATTCCTGATGATGCGCGACAATGACCGCCACTTCAACAAGACGCCCGGCCCCACCCACGAGCCGCGCCGCAAGGTTCACCCCGGCTTCGATTTTTCCTATTCCGTTCCCGTCAACAAGCGCTTCGGTTTCACGCTCTCCGCCAATCAGGCCACCCAGTTCTCACCGCAGGATTTCCTGCAACTCACTTGGCGCGGCGCGAGCGCGGCCACCAACGGCG
>JBDNFZ010000671.1:0-2853 GCA_041689555.1 Opitutaceae bacterium
CTCCGCCAACGCGTCGCCTTCGCCCTCAGCCAGATTCTCGTCGTCTCCGATATCGCCCTCGGCGACGACAACCGCGCCGAGCCGCTCGCCAACTACTACGACATCCTCGGCAACGGCGCCTTCGGCAACTTCCGCACCTTGCTCGAAAACGTCACCCTCAGCCCCATCATGGCCGAGTATCTAAGCTCCCTGCGCAACGCCAAGGCCACGTTCAATCCCGACGGCGCCGTGCTCACGACCCCCGACGAAAACTACGCCCGCGAGGTGATGCAGCTCTTCACCATCGGACTCGAGCAGCTCCAGCCCGACGGCACCTACGCCCTCGACGCCTCCGGCCTGCCCGTTCCCACCTACGACCAGACCACCATCACCGAGATGGCCAAGGTCTTTACCGGTTGGGCCTATCCTTCCTCCAATCCCACGGCCTTCCGCACCGCCGGATCCAACTTCTACAATCCCCTGCAACTCTTCCCCGCGTTCCACGACGACACCGTGAAGAACCTCAGCCCCGTCAGCGTCACGCCCATCCCCGCCGGTCAGGGCGGCGTCACCGATCTCAAGCTCGCTCTCGACGCCCTCTTCACCCACCCAAACACCGCTCCGTTCATCTCCAAGCTCCTCATCCAGCGGCTCGTCACCAGCAACCCCAGCCCGGCCTACGTTTACCGCGTGGCCCAGCGCTTCGCCGACAACGGCTCCGGCCTCCGCGGCGACCTCGGCGCCGTCGTCCGCACTATCCTTACCGATTTCGAAGCCCGTTCCCCCACCGTCTCCGCCAACCCGACCTACGGCAAACTTGAGGAACCCCTCCTCCGCCTCACCGGCCTCCTCCGCACCTTCAACGCCAGCTCCGCCAGCGGCCGTTTCCTCGGCTACCAAAACACCGTTGACGGCATTCCTATCACCAGCGCGACCCCGCGCCCCGCCGCCGCGAGCCAGATCAACATTGTCCCCAATACCTTCTCCTCCACGCGCCCCGACAACGCCCTCGGCAGCCTCGCCCAAGCTCCCCTCCGCTCGCCCACGGTCTTCAACTTTTACAGTCCCGACTACGTGCTCCCCGGCCCGCTGGCCGCCGCCGGTCTCGTCGCGCCCGAGTTCGAGATCACCGACGACAACTTCGCCATCAGCGCCCCCAACTACCTGCGCAACTTCGTCAATGCCGTCACCCCCACCACGGCCGGTGTGCCCACCCCGGCGGCGCCTTACGTGCTCCTCCTCAATCTCGATTTCGAGCTCACCCTCGTGAACAATCCCGCCGCGTTGCTCGACCACTTGAGCCTCGTCCTCACCGCCAACTCGCTCTCGACCGCCACCCGCACCCGCATCACGGGCGCCCTCGCCGCCCTGCCCGTCAGCGCCACCGCCGCCGACCGCGTCCGCACCGCTATCTTGCTCATCGCCACCACCCAAAGCGCCGCCGTCCAAAAGTAGGGCGGACTTCAGTCCGCCCCTCCGAGTTCGTAGCCCCGCCTTCAGCCGGTCCGCCTTCGCCCCCGATCTCTCAGCTCTCAACACCCAACTCTCAACTTCCCCGCTCCCCCGCCCCCCATGGCTAAAAAATCCGCCCCCGAAGTCACCCGCCGCGAATTCCTCGGCTCCGCCTGCTGCTCCGCCGTCGGCGCCACCGGTCTCCTCTCGACCCTCGGCAGCCTCCGCCTCATGGGCGCCGCCGCCAGCCCCGACAACGGCCCGCGCATCCCCTCCGTCGCCGCCGCGCACATCGCGCCCGACTACAAGGCCATCGTCTGCCTGTTCCTCAACGGCGGCAACGACGCCAACAACCTCATCGTCCCCTCCGGCTCGGAATACGCCGCCTACGCCACCGCCCGCTCCAACCTCGCCCTTCCCCAATCCAGCCTCCTCCCCATTACCCCCCGCACGCCCGACGGCCGCAACTGGGGCCTCCATCCCGCCGTCGCCGATCTCCACGGCTTGTTCAACACCGGCCGCGCCGCCTTCATCGCCAACGTCGGCACCCTCTCCTACCCGACGACCAAAGCCCAATACACCGCGCGCAGCGTGCCGCTCCCGCCCCAGCTCTTTTCCCACAGCGATCAACAGGTGCAGTGGCAACACAGCGTGCCCGACAAACCCACCGCCACCGGCTGGGGCGGCCGCATCGCCGATCTCCTCAACACCTTTAACTCCAGCGACCGGATCTCGATGTCGATCAGCGTCGCCGGCAAAAACACCTTCCAAGTCGGCAACATCGTCTCCCAATACGTCATCGGGACCGGCGGGGCCGTCACCCTCGCCGGCAGCACCGTCAATCCCAACCCCACCAATCTCGACGGCATCCGCTTCCGCGCGCAGAAAGACATCTTCGCGCAAACCCAGCCCGGCCTCTTCGAGACCGCCTTCGCCTCAGCCACCGGCGATGCCATCGTCAGCTCCGATCTCCTTAACTCCGTCCTCGCCGCCGCCAGTCCCATCACCACGCCGTTCCCCACCGTCGCCGGCAGCGCCACCAACCTCACCTCCGCCGCCGCCCAGCTCCGCATGGTCGCGCGCCTCATCTCCGCCTCCCCCACCCTCGGCCTCAAGCGCCAGGTCTTCTTTGTGCAACTCGGCGGTTGGGACACCCACGCCGCCCAGCTCGCCAACGCCGATCCCACCGCCGGCGCCCACGCCGGCCTCCTCCAGCAGACCAGCCAAGCCGTCAAAGCCTTCTACGACGCCACCGTCGAACTCGGCGTCGCCAACCAAGTCACCACCTTCACCGCCTCCGATTTCGGCCGCA
Source organism: Opitutaceae bacterium (assembly GCA_041689555.1). GTDB lineage: Bacteria > Verrucomicrobiota > Verrucomicrobiia > Opitutales > Opitutaceae > Tous-C4FEB. Next base: position 2,744 of record JBDNFZ010000671.1, read on the forward strand.
CCTTCCGCTCCAACGGCGACGGCTCCGACCACGGCTGGGGCTCCCACGCCTTCGTCGTCGGCGGCGCCGTCAAAGGCACCGAGCTCTACGGCAAAATGCCCACCCTCTCC
>JBDNFZ010000672.1:0-2816 GCA_041689555.1 Opitutaceae bacterium
CAATTCGCCTCTTGGTTGCGCACCCGAAAATCTCCCGACTGCCCCTCCGAACTCGTCGTTGCCGCCGCGCTGCGCCACCATCTCCCGGATTTTCTCGTCGTTGGCCCCACCGATCCAAACTGGCGGAAATTCCTGCGGGATCGCCTCGACCCAGATCAAATCGAGGGCGCTCGCCTCGCCGCTTAACCGCGCTCTACCCCCAAGAATCCGGCACTCTCAAGTTAAGTATGAATCATGCCCATTCTTTCGTTCGCGCATGAATTTTCCGGGTTAGAAGTTAAGCCGGTCGTTCGCGGCCGGGTTGGCGATGCTCTCCGGCACACTGACGAGCGCGGCCTGGTGGATATTGGTTCGGGGCGGAAGTCGCGGGCGACCACATCGAGATTTCCTGCGGCTCCGGCCTCCAGTTCGTTGAAGTGAAAGCGCTCCACAGTGAAGAAGGGTGCCAGATTGGCCGGCTTGCCGGTCCGGATATTATCCACGTCGCAAACCGCATGCCCGCCGGCGAGCAACTGTTCGGCGGGATGGCTGCCGATGAAGCCTGCGGCGCCAGTGACCAGGATCTTTGCCACGGGTCAGGTGGAGCGGGTGTAGACCAGTCGGCCGCCAACCCAGGTCATGGCGGCCTGCAGACCTTCGTCCCACAGGACGAGGTCGGCGTCGGCGCCGGGCTCGAGGACGCCCTTCTTGGTCAGGCCGAGGATACGGGCGGGATTCAACGTGCCCATGGCCCAGATCTGTTCGGGCGGAAGCTTGAGCCAGTTGAGCAGATTGGCCATGCCGCGGTCCATGGTGAGCGCGCTGCCGGCCAAGGTTCCGTTGATGGCGTGACGGGCCGCAGTCTCCGGGGCGACCTTGATCTGGAAACCCCACGGCGTATCGTATTGCCCGGGAGGAAGGCCGGCGCCGATGTTGGAGTCGGTGATCAGCACGATGCCCGGCCAACCCTTGGCGGCGAGGGCGGCACGGATGGCGGTAGGATGCACGTGCACACCGTCGGCGATGAAGTCGACCGACATGCGCGCGTCGGCGAGGATGGCTTCCACCGCGCCGACCGGCCGCACGCCGGGATCCTTTTCCGCCGGGGCGTAGAACACATCGTAGAAATGCGTGGCATGGGTCGCGCCTGCCTCTATGGCGGCGTCGGTCTGCTCGGCGTCGGCGCGGGTGTGCGTGAGCAGGACGCGGATGCCCTTCTCGCGGAGCCGGCGGATGACCGGCAGTATGTTGGGCGCGTCGGGGCTGAGCGACATCGCGGTGACGCGGCCGCCGCAGGCGTCGAGGAGTTTTTCTAGCAGGTCAAGGTCGCCGGGCAGGGTGGGGCAAGCGGCCCCGCCACAGGCCATGAAGGGTCCCTCGAGATGGAGACCCGGCACGCTCACTTCTTGGATGGAGGGGATGGCTGCGGAGATTTCCCGCAGCCGCGAGAAGGTCAGCTCGGTCGGCGGGGGAATGATGGTCGGGAGCACGCAGGTGGTGCCGAACCGGCCGAGTTCGCGGGCGCATTCCCGCAGGCCTTGGGCGCCGGTCTCGTAAAGGCTCCGCCCGATACCATGCGTATGCAGGTCGATCATACCCGGGGTGAGGAGCCGGCTCCGGGCGGAGATCTCGGCGGCTCCGGCCGCGTCGTGGGAGGAGACCTGGCCGACCGCGGCGATGGCGCCGTTACGAATGAGGATATCGCCAGGGATCACAGCCTTGCCGGGCTGGACCAGACGGGCATCGCGCACGATGAAGTCGTTCATGAAATGTGTCCGGTAGCTTGGGAGGAAAACTCGGCGGCCGGCCACTGAATTCCAATATCCCGGGCCTGAAGAAATTGTCATTCTCTCCGCGCCACCGCTGTGCCTTCACGGGTGTCACATGGGATGCCGTGCGATTCCGGAGGCTGGACTTCGATCCGACCGGTGCGGGCCGACGGCAAGATCACCGGCGACGGGACTATCCGCTCCGATGTTGGCAAAAACCGCCGTTCGGGTATGATTAAAGTTGTTCAGAAAGATATTTGAAGACGGTGATCGTTTTTGAAGCTAGGGTGTGCATCGGAATCTGCGGAGGAAATTTCCGGCGGGCGCAGGTCGGTTTCCCTCAAACCCCAACCTCCGGGCCTGTAGTAATTCGATGTTTCACGGTTTTACCATTCTAACTCGTGCCGACCCCGACCCAAAGGAATCACTCATCGAGGGTCAAAAACACCAGTTCGCAGTGATTCACGGACCAATTTTCGGGCGATTTTACCGTGAGCCGAAGATTTGAGCGGACGATGTCTAGATCTGCGCTTCAACGTTAGTTTGGTCGATTTGCTCCGTAAACTGCCTTGGTGAGATGTTGCGGGGTTTGAGCGCAAAAGATCGAAACCAAGGTAGCGAATTGAACTCAGGCGGTTATTGCGTCGGTGATTTGACTGTGCCTCCGGGAACGTATTTCGGGAAGATCAGGTTTGGCTCCGCAGAGAGATAACCTTGGCTGACCATCTGCAACATAAGGCGTGAGAGCCGGTGGAAGAAACTCTCGTCGCCGAATTCGTAGTGGGCGATCGGGGGCATGACGGTTCTAAAAATGTGGTCATAGTCTCGGGCCATGAACGAAACGGTATCGGGCACGGAGAGGCCGTGTTTCAGCAAATAGATGATTACGATGAAGACGTGTTGAGGTTTTGCGACCAGCATTGCGGTCGGCGCCTGGGGGGAATTGAACAGAGCGTCCAATTTTACGCTGATGTTCTGCGCGGTGCTGTTGTGGCGAACGATGTAGGCGCGGGCATCGTCGGAAGCCGGCCGTTGCGCGACCGCTTCGCGGAATCCCTCCTCACTCGC
>JBDNFZ010000673.1:0-3892 GCA_041689555.1 Opitutaceae bacterium
AGAAAGATCTGGGAGGGAGAGGAAAGAGAATGAAAAAGAAAGGCGAGGGGCTGCGGCGGGGCGTGGGGCGGGCTGGGTGCGGGGCGTGGCGTGGGCGTGACGTGAGCTCGGATCGCAAATAAATTTGCTCCTACGGGCGGAAAAAAGCCGCCCGCGCGGGTGAGGCGGGGCGGCAGAGCAAGAAAGAGGAGTAAGCGAGGGAGGCTCGATTCGCTTTCGGGCTTGCACCTCTTCTCGGCTGATTACGGGACTTCGTAGACTTCGATCAGGGCGTTGCCGACGCCGCCGTCGGTGCCGCTGAGCTGCACGGTGTAGGTCGTGTTGGGCTGGAGCAGAGCGAGCGTGGCGGAGTCGGCGGTGTTGTTGTCGAGGGGGAAGGCGCCGACGTAGGCGCTGGCTTGCACGAGCTCGCTCACGAAATCGGCGCCGCTCCAGTCGTTGTTGGTGATGACGACGCGTTGGTTGCTGTCGAAGACCTGGAGCCGGGGGTCGGCGAGGAGGCCGCCGACACCGAAGGCGGCGAGCTTGGGGCCGACGCCGCGGACGAGGAGGGTGCGCTGGCCTTCGCCGCTGAGGGCCAGTCCGAGGATGAGGGTGGAGTTGCCCAGGCCGGCATTGGTGAGGACGGAGACGTTGGTGAGCTTCGAGGCGCCCGTGGCATTGCCGAGGTCGTAAACCTCGATGAGGACGATGCCGGAGCTGCCGGCGACGCCGGTGGCTTGGATCGAGTAGCCGCGGCCGGAGGCGGAGGCATCGAGCTCGACGACGAGGGCGGCGTCTTTGCTGCCGGTGGGGAGGGGGAAGGCGCCGACGGCGGAGAAGGCGGCGGCGGAGGCGGAGGCCCAGTCGTCGTTGGCGAGGTTGGGGATGGCGGTGGAGCCCTCGAAGACGGTGAGACGGGGATCAGCCATGACGCCGGCGACGTTGAAGGGCGTGAGGCCGGGGCCGACGGCGCGGATGAGCACGCGTTTCTTACCGGAACCGGAGATGGTAAAGCCGAGGGTGATGATCTGGCCGGGGGTGGCGGCGGTGCGGACGGAGAGGTTGGAGATGACGGCGGCGCTGGCGTTCAGCGAGACGGTGGCGGGGTCGCTGGTGACGGAACCGGAGGCGTTGGTGATGCGGACGGAGTAGGCGCCGGAGTCGGTGGCGTTGACGTTTTGGCGGAGGATGATCGGGCCGGTCTCGCCGGGAAGGTCGCGGCCGTTGCGGAGCCATTGGTAGGCGACGCCGGCGCCGGTGGCGTTCGCGGCGAGGGCGAAGGTGCCGCCGGGGGCGACGACTTTGTTGTAGGGCTGGAGCGTGAAGGCGGGGGCGCCGGCGGCGGCGATGTCCACGGTGCCGGCGACGATGCGGACGGTGCCGGCGGCGTTGGTGACATCGGCGGAGTAGGTGCCGGCGTTGGCGGAGGTGGTGCTTTCGACGACGTAGGGGTTGGCGGTGGCGCCGGGAATGAGGATGCCGTTGAGATACCAACGGTAGGTGAACGGGCCGACGCCGCCGACGCTGACGGGGCAGACGAGGCGGCCGCCGGAGACGACGGTGCCGGTGCCGGCGACGAAGCCGGGGGCGACGACGGGGGCGGCGGTGGCGGCGACGGCGGAGGTCACGGTGCCGGCTTCGGCGAAGGAGAAGCTGCCGCCCCACGAGCCCGAGGAGGAGGTGCTCACGCCGTTGCGGGTGCTGGCCGGGTAGCTGGAGAGGCCGGCGAGGATGGTGACGGTGACGGTCCGGGTCTCGCCGACGCGGAGGACGCCGGCGTGGACGGCGGCGGTGGCGACGAAGGAATCGTCGGTGTAAACATCGGTGCCCCAGACGGCGCCGGTGGCGGCGCCGGTGACGGTGAACTGGAAGGTCTGGCCGACGCGGTTGCGGTAGCCGGTGAGGTTAAACGGGGCGGTGGTCGTGGCGGCGGCGGCGGAGTTGGCGGCGACGGTGAGGACGACGTTGGCGGCGCCGGTGCCGGTGGCGTTGGTGGCGGCGAGGGCGAAGGCGAAGGTGCCGGCGGCGGCGGGGGTGCCGGTGACGAGGCCGGTGGCGGCGTTGACGGAGAGGTAGGCGGGCGCGCCGACGAGGGCGTAGCGGGAGGGCGAGCCGGTGGCGGCGATCTGGTAGGAGAGGGTGTTGCCGACGATACCGCCGAGGCCGGAGGAGCTGGTGATGACAGGCGCGACGACGACGGTGGAGGAGGCGAAGGCGGTGCTGGGCTCGAAGCGGTAGGCGACGCCGTTGGTGACGGTGCCGTAGCCGGAGGAGAAGACGGGCCCTGTGCCGATGGTGGCGTTGGCGAGGAGGTAGAGGTTGAAGCTGGTGCCGCCGGAGAAGAGGACGTTGCCGTTGGCGGAGACCGTGCCGGTGAGGGCGGCGGGGATGGCCCCGATGTTGACGGTGACGCCGCCGGAGGAGGTGACGAGCACCTCGTAGTCGTTGAAGGCGGTGTTGGTGGTGACGGTGCTGCCGGAGGTGACGCGGGAGCCGAGCTTGCCGAGGTAGCGGCCGGCGACGCTGCCGGTATCGGCGCTGCCGGCGACGGTGAAGGTCAGCTGGCGGGCGCCGGAGCCGATGACGTTGACGGCGCGGAGAGTGAAAAAGAAGGTGCCGGCGGAGGTGGGCGTGCCGGTGAGGAGACCGGTGGTGCCGTTCAGGGCGAGGCCGGAGGGGAGGCCGGAGGCGTTGTAGGAGGCGGGGGAGTTGGTCGCGACGATCTGGTAGGAAAACGGCGTGCCGACGGTCCCGGCGACGGTGTTGGTGCTGGTGACGACGGGGGCGACGGTGGCGGTGCCGCCGCCGGAGGCCGTCACGGTGACGACGGTGAGGGCGCTGGCGCCGGAAGCGTTGTTGGCGACGAAGGAGAAGGTGAACGTGCCGGCGTTGTTGAAGGTGCCGGAGACGACGCCGGTGGTGGGGTTGATGGCGATGGGCGCGCTGCCGCCGGAGTTGGTGTAAGAGGTAGGGGAATTGGTGGCGCCGATCTGGTAGGTGAAGGGAGCGCCGACCGTGGTAGTGACGGCGTTGGCGCTGGTGATGACAGGGACGGTGGTGGTGCCGCCGCCGCCGGGGGTGGCGCTGCCGAAGACGACGACGCCGTTCTTATTGGCGTTGCCGGCGAACATTTCGAAGGACGAGCGGTTATCGTTACCGGTTTCGCCAATGAAGCAGGTGACGAAGGTGCCATTCACCTGATAGCCGGCGAAGGTGAGGTTTACGCCGGTGGGGGTGGGCAGGCTGTTGAAAAAACCGCTGCGGAAGGCGGCGTTGCCGCTGGATACGGGGATGGTGTAGGTGCGGATTTCGGCGCCGAACGTGATGGTGAAAGTGCCGGAGGTCTCGAAGGGAGCGTTACCGCCGGCGATGGTGAAGGTGAGGGTCTTGCCGATGAGTGCGCTTTCCGTGAGTGAGGCGGAGGTCAGGGCAAGGGCACTCGGCGCGAGGAACGCGGCGGTGGCGATGAAGGAGAGCGCGAGGGTGGTGGCGCGGAGGAGGCGGGAGCGGAGGAAGGTGAACATGGTCGAAAGACCAAGGTAACACAGTCGGGCCAAAAGGAGGATACGCGGTCCTGCGTAAGGGGAACCCTTATGGCGCGAGCAACTGGCGGAGACGGGCGAGCTGGAAGCCGGCGGTGGCGGTGGCGAGTGCGTCGAGGGCGGCGGCGGAGTCGGGGTGGGCGGCGCGGAGGTGCGCGAGCCGGGCGGCGAAGGGGGCGAGGTCGCCGGCCGCGAGGAGTTCGCGGAGGGCGGCGCGGGTCTCGGCCGGGAGCGGAGTCGGCGCGGCGGGGGCGGAGGGGAAGGGCGGGTTCGATTCGGATTCGCGCCAATCGAGGGCGAGCAGGCGGCCGATTTTTTCCAGGAGTTCGCCGGTGCGAAACGGCTTGGGGAGAAAGTCGTCGCAGCCG
>JBDNFZ010000674.1:0-5255 GCA_041689555.1 Opitutaceae bacterium
GGCCTCGCGCTCGGCTACTGGCTGCGCTACGCCTCGCCGCTCGCGCCCTCTTCCGGCGGCGGTTTCTTTGTTCCCGTCCCCGACGCCACTTTCGACCGCTACCTGCCTCTCCTGCTCCTCGGCGTCGCGCTCCTCGTCGGTGCCTTCGCCCAGTGCGGGCTCTACGACACCCGCCTCCTCCTGCGCCGCTACCTGTCGCTCAACGCCATCCTCAAGGGCGCCGCCTTCTGGCTCGTCGCCTATCTCGGCGTTTCCCTCGTCCTGAAATTCGATCCGCCCATCTCCCGGCTTTTCGTCGTGATCGGCTTCGTCTGTGTTGTCGCCCTCGTCTGGGCGTGGCGCGCCTTGGTTTACGCCGTCATCACGAACGGTCCCCTCCTCGCCCGCCTGCGCCGCCGCGCCGTCCTTGTCGGCTGGAACCGCGACGCCCGGGCCCTCGCCGAGGCGATGCGCGGCGACCCGCTGCACCCTTACGCCTTTGCCGGCGTCATCACCCTGTCGGACGACACCGCCGCGCCTTTCACCTCAACTGCGCCGGACTCCCCGTCCGTCCTCGGCCCGCTCTCCGAACTCCCCGACGCCCTTAAGCGCGCCTCGGCCGACGTCCTTATAATTGCCCGCCTCGATCTTCCCCGCGCCGACTTGCAACACATCGTCGAGGTCTGCGAACGCGCCTACGTCGAATGGAAGATCGTTCCCGGCGCCTTCGATATTTTTCTCAGCGGTCTCCGCCTCCAGACCATCGGCCGCGTCCCTGTCCTCGGCGTCGAGGAACTCGCGATCAACCGCCTCCTCGCCCGCGCCCTCAAGCGCGCCTTCGACCTCGTGGGCGCGATCTTCGGCCTCCTCGCCTCCGCACCGTTCGTCCTCGTCCTTGCCGCCCTCATCAAACGCGAGTCGCCCCGCGGCCCCGTCTTTTTCCGCCAGACCCGCGTCGGTGCCGACCACCGTCCCTTTACCCTCCACAAACTCCGCAGCATGGCCCCCGATGCCGCCGCGACCGACGCCGCGCAGCAAAGCACCCCCCGCGACGATCCCCGCCTCCTTCGCATCGGCGCCTTCATCCGCCGCTGGAACCTCGACGAACTCCCCCAATTCTGGGACGTCCTCCGTGGGGAGATGAGCCTCGTCGGCCCGCGCCCCGAACGCCCCCATCACGCCGAGCGGCTCGCCCACGCGATCCCCCACTACCAACCCCGTCACGTCGTGAAACCCGGCATGACCGGCTGGGCCCAAGTCAACGGCCTCCGCGGCGACACCGACCTCGCCGCCCGTGCCCGGCACGACCTTTACTACATCGAAAACTGGTCCCTCTGGCTCGACGTCCAGATTCTCCTCCTCACCTTCGTCCGCTGGCGCAACCCGAGCGCCTACTGAATCTCGGTCGCTCGAACACCGGGGGGAACCGATACGGCCTTTTGTTTCGGGTCGCGCCCCAACACCGCACGCACCGCTCGGGACAACGGTCCCATCGGCCGCTCCGGTTGGAACGACGGCGGCAATACCCCGCGCATCCGCTCGTCCGTGAGCACCGCACGCACCGACTCCGGATTCGGATGGGGCACCAACAATCGCGGCTGCCCGGCAAACACCGCCGCATCCCCCGTCCGCTGAAACGCCACCGCCAGCCGGACCGGAGCTTCCCGATCGCGCGCGCGCGGTAAAATAATCCGCCGCATCGCCTCCGCCGAAAGTCCCGCCCAGCCCACGCAGACAAATCCACCCCACGCCATCGCGAGCACCGCCGCCAGCCGCGCCCTCTGCGGTCGCGCCGCCACCGCCTCGCGCACCAGCACGACCGCGCACCAGACATTCGCCAGCGGCAGAAGCCCGACAAAGTCCGCGTAGCGCGACGGCACCGCATCGGCGAATTCCCCGCTCGCACCGCGCGACCACGCCGTCGCCGCCGCGATCGCCACGACCCAGCCCCCGATGAGCACCGCCAGATCTTCTCCTGAAGTCGCCCTTCGCTTGCCCGCGATGCGCGCCACCACCACCCACGCCAGCGGCGCGTTGACCGCCCACGCCGCCAGCGGCTGCCACGCCTGCGGCCACGCGAGGACCCGCAAAAACGTCTCCGCCCACTGCGCCACCGAACGCGCATGCAAACCCGCATGTGCCGGCACCTCCACGCGCAAAGCCCACGCCGCCCCCAGCAAGACCGCCGCCGGCCAAATCTCCTTCGTCCGCGCCGCCTCCCATTTGCGACGCTCCGCCGCCCGCAACCCCGCCAAACCGAACAACGCCACCGGCACCAACGCTCCCGCGCCCATCGCCAGCAGCGCCGCCCCGCCCGCCGCCAGCCCCGCAAATTGCCGCCGCCACGACGTCTCCGTCCCGCTGAGCAAACCCAGCGCGAGGAGCGAAAAACCGAGCGAGAAATACACGTGCGATTGGAATCCCCAGAGCGCGTTGTGCCAGGCGAGCTCCGGCATAAACGCCAACGTCACACCGCCCGCGATCCAAGCCCGCCCCTTGCCTTCCGCCGCAGTCGCCCGCGATACCGTCCACGCCAGACCTCCGGCGCACAGCGCCCGCAGCACTGCACCCGCCACCAACTGCACCAACGGGTCCCACTGCCCGTTCACGCTGAACAGCGCGACATCCAATGCCTTCGTCCAAACAATCCGGTGCTCGTTGTGCGCCGCAAAAAAGTCCGCCACCCGCCACGTCCCGTCGCGCCACGCCGGATATAGCCCCCGCCCCTCCACGTCCCACTGATCCTGAAAAGGAACATCCGTCCCCGCCGCCGCCACCAGCCAAAGCTGCGCCGCCAGCACCGCCGCAAATACCGCCGCCGCAGCGCACCACTCCACACCTGCGCCCGCTCGTTTTCGTATCTCTCCTTCGTGGTTCATGCTGGAATAACGCTTTCAGCTCTCAGCTTTAGGCACTCCACTCGCAGCTCCGCCTTCATACCGGCCTCACCTTCCGATGCCCGCGCCCTTTTGCGCGCAGCAGCGCGAACGCCTTCCAAGCCCCGAACGCCACCCGATACTTCCCCCGCACCATCCACGCCCAGACCCGCACCCATACCGCGTCCCCCCGCGGCACGAAGTGCTTCAGGAAAACCTCCCGGTTCGCGTCGAAGATCGCCCGTGACATCGCGTCATAGTCCTTCCCCACACTCACGCCCTTCACGTGCGTGATGCCGACCCGCCCGTCATACACCACGCGAAATCCGGCCTCGTTCACCCGGATGCACAGGTCGAGATCGTCGCCATACATGAAAAACGTCTCGTCAAACACCGCCCCGTCCTCCGCCACTTCCTCGGCAAACAGCCACCGCGCACCCATCATGAACGCCCCGCTGATCGCCCCTACATCATAAGTCCCGGCCTCCGGCAGATACGTCAGATTATACCCGGCCAAGCCCGCGTTCCCCGGAAACTTCGCCGCCAGCCCGCTCGCGCGGCAGAACCCGTCCCACAACGTCGGAATACTCCGCCGACACGCCAGGTCCATCGCTCCGTCCGCCATCACCAATTTCGGCGAGATCAATCCGATCTCCACGTCTTCTTCGAGCCGCGCGACGCAGTGCGCCAACGCCGCTGCGTTGCACACCGTGTCCGGATTGAGAAACAGCACAAACTCCCCGCGTGACCGGGCATAACCTAAATTGTTCGCGCGACCGAATCCCAGATTTTTCTCCGCCGGCAGATAAATCACCCGGGGGAAATCGCGGCGCAAAATCTCGCCCGCACCGTCGCCCGGCGAATTGTCCACGACCACCACTTCTACCTCGCCGCCCGCGCCGCTTACCCGGGTCAACACCCACGGCAGCGAACCCACGCACGCCGCGATCTCGTCGCGTGATTTATACGCGACGATGATGATCGAGAGCAGCGGCAACTCCGGCGTGGACACCCCGCGACGCTGCGCGATGCTGCCCGCCAACGCAATGTCCGCCGCGCCGCCCATCAGCGTCATCGTCGTCTGTAGAAATCCCGGCCCGCGCCTGCGCGCCGCCTTGGCCGGCATCTGGGCGCAGCGCGACGTTGAGCTCGATATCGTCGTCAGCGACGGTGCCTCCACCGACGGCTCGCGCGAGTGGCTCGGGTCCCAACGCTCCCGCCTCGGCACGCTTATCTCCGAACCCGATGCCGGCGTCTATGACGCCATGAACAAGGGCGTCCTCGCCGCCCGCGGCGATTGGATCCTGTTCCTCGGCGCCGACGACCGGTTGGCCGATGTCCAGACCCTCAACGCGGCCCTTCCTTGGCTCGACCCGGCCGCAGCGGGCGTCGTCGCCGGCGAAGCCGTGTTCGACGACGGACGGATCTACAAATTCAGCCCCGACGCGAATCCGATCGCACGCAATTTTGTCCATCACCAGTCCGCCTTCTACCGACGCTCGCTTTTCGTCGAGAACGGAAAGTTCGATGCGTCGCTCGCCGTGATGGCCGACTATGAGTTCAACCTCCGCCTCCTGAAGAACCGCGTGCCCTTCAAACCCATCCCTCTTCGCATCGCCACCTGCGCCAGCGGCGGCATCAGCGACCGAGGCGCCTGGCGCGGCTACCGCGAAGAAATCACCGTGCGCCACCGGCATTTCCCCGCGTTGCGCTGCCTCGCGTGGGACGCGGCTTCAATCGTCCGCTACCTGCGCAAGAAAATCGTCCGCACCGCAGCGCATGACTAAGGCCCGCATCATCACTGTGGGCGGCTGGTTGGTCATTGCCGCGATGGCGATGCTGACGCTGACGACGTGTCTGCAAGCCTTCGTGTTTCCGCTTGAGCTGGAGCTGCGCGAGGGCACGTCGTGGCTGCACGTGCTCGCGCAGCGCGAGGGAATCTCAATCTACGACCATAGGCAGGTTGCCTTCGTAAACCAGAACCACGGCCCGCTCGACCCGTTGCTCAAGCACTGGTTGGCCACGTTGCTGCCGTTTCTCACCCCGGCGATGATCACCCGTTTTTTCGTCGTGGCGCTGCCCTTGGGCCTGTATCTCGCACTGAGACGCGCGACCAACGGCCGCCTCGTCGCCGCGCTCGCGTGGGCGTTTGGCCTCCAGCTTTTCCTCCTCGGTCTGCAGCCCCCGCACTTTCTCCTCGGCCGCTCCGATCCCACGGCGCTGTTCTTTCTCGCTTTGATGCTTGGGTCGGCTCCGACGGAAAAATCTCATTGGTGGCGTTACGCGGCGACCGGCGCGCTCGGCGCACTTTCGCTCCTGGCCAACTGGCGTAACTTCCCCGCCGTCGGCGCGGGGCTCATTGCCTTTACCGTCGATTCGATCGCGACCACCGACCGCGGA
>JBDNFZ010000675.1:0-3150 GCA_041689555.1 Opitutaceae bacterium
CGCGAAGTCCTGAAGAAAACCAGCGCGAAGCAGGTCGCGGCCGATCTGCAGCTCTCGCTCTCGCTGATCTACAAGTGGGCCGAGGTGCCCGAGGGCGACCCGTCGAGCAGCACCAACAACCCGCTCGACCGGGTGGGCCAACTGATCCGCAGCACGAAAGACGCGCGGATCGCCCAGTGGGTGGCGGAGCAGGCGGGCGGTTTCTACATCCGCAACCCGCAGAATCTGCCGCCGAACCAGGCGTTGGTGCCGTTGACCAACGGGATCGTGCAGGAGTTCGCCGATATGTTGGCGACGATCGCGATCTCCTCGTCGGACAACGTGATCACGAAGGAGGAGGCGAAAAAAATCCGGGCCCGGTGGGAGGAATTGAAGAGCGTGACCGAGGGTTTCGTGCACGCGGCGGAGGCGGGCTCGTTCGGCGTGGTGAAGCCGGCTGCGGAGGGCGCGGCGGGAACGAAGCCGACGGAGAAAAAGTAGCGGCGGCACGCCCGGAGGCGCGGGCGCGATCAGAATTCGAGGAGCTGCTTCGTGAGGAACGCGGTCTGGAGCCCGGAGAGTTCCTTAAGTCCGGTTTGGGAAAGGGCGAGGAGGGACTGGAGTTGCTCGCCGGAGAACGTGGTCTCTTCCCCGCTGCCCTGCACTTCGACGAACTGGCCGCGGCCGGTCATGACGATGTTGGCGTCGACTTCGGCGTCGCGGTCTTCGACGTAGTTTAGGTCGAGGAAGGCTTCTTTTTGGTAGATGCCGGCGCTGACGGCGGCGACGGAATCGACTAGGGGATTCTCGGCGATTTTCTTGGCGTCGAGGAGTTTTTGCACGGCGAGGCGGGCGGCGAGGTAGGCGCCGGTGATGGAGGCGGTGCGGGTGCCGCCGTCGGCTTGGAGGACGTCGCAGTCGAGCCAGAGCGTGTTTTGACCGAGCTTATTGAGGTCGATGACGGCGCGGAGGGAACGGCCGATGAGGCGCTGGATCTCGACGGTGCGCCCGTCGATCTTGCCGCGGGAAATATCGCGGGATTTCCGCTCGAGGGTGGAATAGGGCAGCATCGAATACTCGGCGGTGAGCCAGCCTCCGGGAACTTTCTGCTGCTTCATCCAGGTAGGCACGCCCGGCTCGATGGTGGCGGCGCAAATGACGCGCGTGAGCCCAAAGGAGACGAGGACAGAGCCGGTCGCATGCGGGGCGATGCCGGCCTCGAAGGAGATCGGGCGGAGTTGGTCGGGCTTGCGGCCGTCGAGGCGGGGAGTGGGCATGGGATGAAGAGGCGTGAGGCGTGAGGCTGGAGGCTTGGGGTCAGGAGCCGGGGGCGCGTTCCTCGCGCTCGGTGGGCTTGAGCTTGGTGGCGGGGGCCGCGCTTTGCTTCGACATAAACGCGATGAGGCGGTCGTTGAAATCCTTGGCGGGATCGTGGCCCATTTTCTTAAGGGCCTGGGTGAGGGCGGCGACCTCGACGAGGCGGGCGATGTCGCGCCCGGGCCGGACGTAGAGCTCCACGTGGGGCACCCGCAGGCCGAGAATTTCATAATAGTTCTCCTCGAGGCCGGTGCGCTCCTCGACGACCTCGGGCGTCCACTCGCGCAGGGAGACGACCATATCGATGCGTTTCTCGAGGCGGATGGATTTGATGCCGAACATCTCGGCGATGTTGATGATGCCGATGCCCCGGCACTCCATGTAGCCGCGGTTGAGCGGGCGGCTGGAGGACATGAGCTCGCGCTCGTCGAGCAGCTTGATGACGGTGAGATCGTCGGCGACGAGGGAGTGGCCGCGCTCGATGAGGGCGAGGGCGCACTCGCTTTTGCCGACGCCGGAATCGCCGCGGAGCATGACGCCGACGCCCTTGATATCGAGGGTGGTGGCGTGCTCGGTGGCGGAGGGGGCGAACTCGTTGTCCACGCACAGGGTGGCGAGATTGATGAAGTTCATCGTGATCATCGGCGAGCGGAGCAGGGGGAGGTTGAGTTCCTGCGCGACGACGAGCATCGGATGGGTGGGGTTGTAATTGCGGGTGAGGACAAGGCACGGGGCGCCGGCGCGAACCATCTTTTGGAAGGTGAGGATCTGATCCTTCTGGGAGCGGGTTTTCAGGTAGTTCATCTCGGCGGAGCCGAGGACTTGGACGCGGCGGTGGGCGAAATACTTGAAGAACCCGGTGAGGGCGAGGGCGGGGCGGTTGATGCTGCCCTCGCGGATCATGCGGTGCAGACCGGAGGTGCCGGTGACGATCTCCATCTTCAGCTTCTCCCGGTAGGTCTCGAAGAAGTGCGCGACGGTGATACCGTGGATGGCTTTTTGCATGGGGGGAGGGAAAGAAAGTTGAGAGCTGGGAGCTGAGAGTTGAGAGCTGAGAGACCGGAATCGGAGACGGAGCCAACACCCGGTCTGGTCGGGCTAGGTTTGGCTTCCAACTCTCAGCCCTCAACTCTCAACTTCCCGGGTCCGCCCGCCTCACATATTGAAATCTTCGCCGAGGTAGAACTTGCGGGCCTGGTCGTTCTTGACGAGTTCCTCGCTCGTGCCCTCGAAGTGGACCTTGCCCTTTTCGAGCAGGTAGGCGCGGTCGACGATGCGGAGGGTCTCGCGGACGTTGTGGTCGGTGATGATGACGCCGATGCCGCGCGATTTGAGCTCGAGGATGATTTTTTGCACCTCGGCGACCGAGATGGGGTCGATGGCGGCGAACGGCTCGTCCATGAGGAGGAACTTGGGCCGGGTCACGAGGGCGCGGGCGATCTCAAGGCGACGGCGTTCGCCGCCGGAGAGTGTGAAGGCCTTTTGTTTGGCGAGGTGGGTGAGCGACAACTCGGCGAGATGGTGGGCGATGCGCGCGGTGCGTTCGGCGCGGGGGACGCCGACCACTTCGACGATGGCGCGGATGTTGTCCTCGACGCTGAGCTTGCGAAAAACGGAGGGCTCCTGCGGCAGGTAGCCGATGCCGTGGCGGGCGCGCTCGTGCATCGGCAGGCGGGTGAGATCGCGCCCGTCGAGGGAAACCGTGCCGGCGGTGGCGGGCACGAGGCCAACGACCATGTAGAAGGCGGTGGTCTTGCCGGCGCCGTTGCGGCCGAGCAGGCCGACGATCTCGCCGGCGGAAACGCGAAGGCTGACGCCGTCGACGACGGTGCGGGCGCCGAAGGTCTTGACGAG
>JBDNFZ010000676.1:0-8075 GCA_041689555.1 Opitutaceae bacterium
CCAGCCGGCCGAGGTATTCGCGAGATCCAGACATAGGAAGCTGGTCGTGCTCACCCGCGGCGGCCCCGGGGCATAGCCGCCGGCCAGATAGACCTTTCGCCCCAGCACGGCGGCAACGGGACTGGCCACGGGCTCAGGAAGTGCGGGACCGGGTTTGGTCGTTACCTGCCGGCCATCCCAATTCAACCACACCACATCCTGAAAAAACCCCGCGGCATTCTCTCCGCCGATCGCCAGCACACCTTCCGGCACCGAGACCATCGCGGCGTAGGCGCGCGGTTCCGACAACCGGCCGGCCGGCTGCCACGCGGTCGCGCCCGCGGGCAGCGCAAAAATTTCATCGTAGGTTTTTTTCACCCCTCCCTCCCAAGGGGGAAGGTCGGGAAAGTTTGCCCCGCCGGCGGCAATCAGCGCGCCGCCGTTGACGCCCGCCATCACTGCGGCGACGCCCGGCTGCAGTGGGAAATCCGGCAGGTCGCGCCAGTGGCTGGCGACCGGACGCACCGTGGCCAATGAGAATCGCAGAGCACGGCACATCGCCCCACCCCGCCCGTCGGACACAAGGTAGACGGCGAGCACATCGTCCGCGACCACGCTCACTGCCGCCGAGAAAATCTCACCGTCGGGCGGATCATCGGCGAAAGCCAGATCCGTCCAGCCGGCAGCGCCAGCGCGGCAAACCACCAAACCGGCGCCAGGAAAAAGCGGCTGCACACCCGGCACGCGCCGCCCGGAACGGAGCGCGATGTGATTGCCTTGATGCCGCGCCGAAGCCAGGAAGCCATCAGTCCCTGCCTCGGCCGACGCCACCAAGACGGCTTCCGCCTCCGGCACGGGCACCGGCGGCGTCCAACTCCCGGCGGCCAGCGGCGCCACGGCTTGCACACGAGCCCCCGTGGGGTCTGTCCATACGACGCGCCAGTGGTTTCCCTCGGGACAAAGCTCCGCCCTCGGAGATCCGATTCCGGTCGTAGCGGGACCGAGCAGCACGGTTGGGACGGGAACTAGCGATGCGTTCATGAGCGCCGTCGATTTAATTAAAACAGTTAAACAAACGAATCTCCTGAAAGTGAAAGCCGCCCGCCAATAAACACCTGAAGCGGCAACGAAGACTGTATTGGTCCTTTTCACACGCCTCGCTTGCACTTGCCGATTGGCGGAGAACTTATCGGACTACCACTTGTATCTGACCGTCAGCTTCGAGGCGAACGTGTCGGAGCCTTGGACCAAGCCGGGAGTGGCCACTTGAACGATGTAGCGCTCGTTGGTCAGGTTATTCAGATTGAGCTGCAGGTCCCAGCGCTTGTTCACAGCGTAACCAAAGAAAGCGTTGGCGAGAGGCGGGGTCTCCACCACGAAGGCGCCCTGTCGCTTGTCGTCTTGGATTATAATACCGAGGCCAGCCCGGAGGCCGCCCAACGGACCGCTGCTCCAAGAGTATTTGCCTAGGAAGCTGATCTTCTCTGGCACGAAGTTCTGGGCCTGGCGGACATAGGCCATGCCGACATCGGCGGCGATCGCGGAATTGCCGTTAAAGTAGGTCAGCAAGATGTCAGCCCGCCCGCTGGCCGTCTTGATCTGGATGCCAAGATCTGTCTCCCAACCCGAGGACGAATCTTTGGCGGATTGGACGACACCTTGCGAACCGGGAGGACCATCTGGCAGGACGCCGAACGTCACCACATTGGTCTGCTCCATCTCAAAGGCCGCCGCCGAACCGTAGAAGCTGACCTTGTCGGAGAAGTCGTAGTCAAACTTGACACCGATTTCCGCGAGCTTTCCCAACGAGTCCTTAAACGGAGTTCCCAGACGATCACCTTGGATAAATCTGTCGGTGTCGCCCCGCGGAGCTACAAAGTAATTCTGGGCCTTAGTGGCATAGATCGAAAGCCTAGGGAGCACCTTGTAGACTATGCCGTATTTGTTTACAGTGAAGGTGGCATCAGGCCGATTCGTAACCACGTTGGTCACGAGGTCCTCGTTTGTGCCGCCAGGCATGAACTTGCGAATACCGCCCACCAAGATGAGCTTATCATTCAACAACGTGACGTTCTCCTGAACATAGAGGGAAGCCGACGTGACATTGACCTTCTGCCTAGTCGGAGGATTACCTAGGCTAACGGGACGTGGCGTGAAGAACCAAGCAGTGTCGTTGGGGAACTGGGCAAACCAAGACGCATCGCCCGGGTAGGTTCCGGTGCGGGTGTCCAAAGGCGGCATGAATGTAATTGCCTGATTAGCCCTATACTTGCTGATGAACCCATCTGAACCCAAGGTCGTGTCGAACTTCGCCCAAGACGTTTGGCGTTTGTCGAGGTAATCGACCTGAAAGGCATTATTCGTTTCACCGCTATGGTTGCGGATGGCCTGCCGGGTTACCGTGTAGTTGTCAGCATTGACCCCGATGGCGCGATTGTTCAAGCGATCATCATCGTTCTTACTGTAAGAATAGGCAATTCGCAAGTCGCTATTATCTGTCAACTTAGATAGATACGCCGCGTTGATCACCGTGGTCACGTAGGGCCAGAAAGCATCCTGCTTACGGGCTGGGGAATATTTCTGGGTCGAGAGCTTGTTGAACTTCGCGTTCCTCAAGGTGGTGCGCGGGTCTGTCGGCACCGTGATGTCGAGAAAGTCTTGCAGATAAAGGTAATCATTATTTTGGAAGTAATAACCATCGATCATCAGACTGCTGGCCGCGCCGAAGTAGAACGCGAGACCCGCACCGAAGAACTTCTGGTCCTGCCACTCGAACGGCTTCCCATGCGGCCCGTCCGCATCGAGATAGCCGAGGGTGAAGCGGTAATTGACCTTGAGGACGTCCGAGTTTATGAACGGACCAGACGTGTTGGCCTGCAAGCGCACACCACCCCGGCCGGTGATCGAAACCTGAGCCTCGCCCTGCCGGGTGGGCGTTGGAGCTCGGGTAACGTAATTGATGCTGCCGCCGATTCCGCCGTTGGAACCATTAAGCATAGCGGCCGGACCCTTCAGGATCTCGACGCGCTCGATGTCATAGAGAGGCTGGCTCTTGTTGTGGCCACCAGCTCCTGTTCCCGTTTGGCGCTCAAAGCCGTTGCGCAGCGGCGCGCCGGCCCGGAAGCCGCGGATGTTAAAGTCGTCGTTGAAGGATTGATTCTGGGTAACACCGCTGACGCCAAATTTGAGCACGTCGATCACGGAAATGGCACCCCAATCGTTAATTTGCTCCAAGTTGATGAGCCCGATGCTCGCCGGCAGGTCGGTCAACTCTTTCGCAGAGCGGCTGCCGACCACGGTGCGCTGGGAGCGGTAGCCTTCGGTATTGCGTTCCGATACAACGAAAGGCGACAACTGTAAGGCGGCCTCCTTGTTGGCCGCGCCACCGGATGATGCGGGGGCTTGTGCCACTAGCCTGATTTCTGCCGAGAACAGGAATGCTAAAGCGCACATTCCGCAGATGAGTTTGTTTTTCACATTCATAATCGGTTTTAATTTCGGATGTATTCTTAAGTTTGAGTTAGGGAACAAGACCTGCGGATTGCACTGCGGAACGACGACAGATAACAAAGGTGAACTTCTGGTAACATAACCTGACCGGTGACCGGCAGAAGCATGAGGTCACCACGATGCCGCGCGAAGTTGCGGCGCGAACGCGAAAGGCCCGGCGGGCCGTCTGCCGCCACCGAAGGAACGCCGCAAGCCCTGGGCAAGCCACGCGGAAAAATCAGCGGCTCGGACGAAAATCCTTCCACGGGCGGAGAGGCACCCGCGGCACGACGGTGCCATTGACCGGGAAAGGAGGCCAATAGCCCCGCAGAATAGCTTCCACCGAATCCGCCACCGTGCCGTGCAAATGATTCATCGAGTCCTGCGAAGACGCCGCGTAATGCGGAGTCAGCGTCACCTGCTCCATCGTGCGCAACGGGCTGTCGGCCGGCAGCGGCTCCACTTCAAACACATCGAGGGCTGCGCCGGCGATCCGCCCCTCTTGCAGCGAGCGCACGAGCGCGGCCTCATCGATGATCCCGCCGCGGCTCGTGTTGACCAGCGTGGCCGACGGCTTCATCAAACCGAGCGTCTGCTCGTTGATCAGGTGCTTGGTCTCCGCGTTCAGCGGCAGGTGCAGGGAGAGCAGGTCCGACTCGCGCAACAGCTGCTCGCGCGATACCAGTTCCACCGGGCAGCCCGGCGGCAGCGACTGGACATAAGGGTCGGCCACGAGGATCCGCATCCGGAAACCGGCCATCTTGCGCGCGACCGCCTGCGCGATGCGGCCCCAACCCAGCAGGCCCAGGGTAAGGCAGGCGACGCGGCGCAAGGGCTGGTTGGGATTGTAACCCACCCAGCCGCCCGCGCGGATCTTGCGATCCAGCGCCGCAACCCGACGCACAGCCGCCAGGATGAGCGCCGTGGCATGGTCTGAAACCTCCTCTGTGCAAAAGTCCGCGGAGTTGGCTACCACGATCCCGCACTTTGTGGCCGCGGCCACATTGATGCTGTCGACTCCCACCCCGTAACGGATGATCGCTTGGCACGCGGGCAGAGATGAGATGACTTTTTCGGTCAGCGGGGTATCCGTGTTCTCAAAAAGTATCACGACCGCATCCCGGCAAGCGGCAATAATCTCGGCCTCGGTGCGCGCCGGTCGGAGGACAAAGTCCGCGCCAAAGGCCTCGACGCGATGACGCTCCAAGTCATAGGTAAAGTTGCAGTCGACATTAACAATCTGAGTGCGATTGGACATGAAAGTAAGGTGATTGAGCGTTGAGCAGTTGGCGGCGAGGGGAGCAGGCTGAGCTCTTGGCGGCTCTACCGGCAAAAAATATTTTGTGGTAACATCTGCTAACCGGCATCGCCTATAGTCGTCATAGTTCCCATTTCATCGCCCGCGTTGCTGGACAGTAATATTTACCAGTGAGACCGTCCCTTTCCTCGTTGCCGGAAGCCACGTGCCCGATGAAGGTGTTTTTCAAAACCCGCCGATCAATTCCCCTCGTTAACCGGATTGCCCGCTAACAATTCTATGCGATCTTCACTCATCCGTTCGCGACTGCGGCAGGGTCTGGCAGTCCGCATCGCCGCCCTCTACTACCCCAGCGCGATGATGCCGGCCCATGCGGCCAAGGCCGGATTCGACGCCCTCTGGCTGGATGCCGAGCACAACACCTGGGACCGGCGCGAGATCCAACGCATGGTCGCCCTCCATCACCTCGCGAACATCGACTGCCTCGTCCGCACCGGCAGCCGCAACGCCAACGAGCTCTACCATCTCCTCGAGGACGGCGTGACCGCCCTGATGATTCCGCTGGTCAACACCGCTGAGGACGCCGCCCAGATAGCCGCGGCGGTGAAGTTTCCGCCGCTCGGCCAGCGCGGCTTGGATGGCGCCAGCCTCGACAACAATTTCTACCTCGGCGCCGGTGACAAATACCCGGAATCCGCCAACGCGGAAACCTTCCTCATCGTCCAGATCGAGACGCCGGAAGCCCTGGCCAACCTCGACGCCATCGCCGGCACGCCGGGAGTGGACGGGCTGTTCATCGGCCCGGGCGACTTGGCCTTGCGCTTGGGCTGCCCGACGGACTGGAACCACCCGCAAATGGCCGCAGTCGAGGATACCGTGGCCGCAGCCGCAGCCCGGCACCGGATCGCGTGGGGCCGACCCGGCGGAAACGTCGAGCAGATCGCCCGCATCGCACGCAAGGGCGGCAAGCTCATCGCCCATGGCAGCGACTTTGGCGCCATCATGACCATGCTGCCCGCTTACGCTAAAAACTTGGCCGACGGGCTCGCCCAAGCCTGAGCCAACACCGTTTTGCCCATGATCCGGCCCTGCTCCGGCCATGCGGCGCCCTGCTGTTCCTGCTCGCAGCCCCCGGCCACGCCCAGCCGGCCACACCGAGGCCGCGCCCCTGGCTGAACTCAGTCTCCTGCAGAAAAAACTTTCCGCGCCGGCCGAGCCGCTGACGTGGGTGATCACCGGGGACTCCATCACGCAGGGCGCCAAGTGGGTCGGGCGCGAGCGATCCTACCCCGAGATAATCCAGGAGCGGGTCCGCTGGGAAATGAACCGCCGCCGCGACTTCTTCATTAACACCGGCATCTCCGGGGAGAAGGTAGCCGGTTTGCGCGCTGATTTTGAATGGCGCGTGCTGCGCTTCCGGCCGGATATCGTCGCCATCATGATCGGCATGAACGATTCCGTCGCCGGCCCCGCCGGCCGCGGGGCATTCGAGGCCGAGTTGCGCGCCCTGATCAGCCACGTTCGCACGGCCGGCGCGATTCCCCTGCTCCACCACACCAACCCGATCGATCTGGAAAACCCCGACATCTTACGGCGCGCAGACCTGCCGGCCTACAATGCGATCATTGCGCAGGTCGCGCAACCGACCGGAACCATTCTGATCGACCATTGGGCCCATTGGCAGCAGACCAAGCTCACGCCCACCGCCTTGCGCGACTGGCTGGCGGACCCGATCCACCCCAATGGAGCCGGCCACCGCCAGTTTGCCATCGAGTTTTTCCGCACGGTGGGCTGCTAGGATTCCGCGGACACCACCACCCAGCCTCGAGCACAGCCTCGCTCAAACGGGGGCGAAACGCAGGGCGAAGAGGTCCGCATCCTGCAGGACAAAGCGCAACC
This sequence comes from Opitutaceae bacterium, assembly GCA_041689555.1. Classification (GTDB taxonomy): domain Bacteria; phylum Verrucomicrobiota; class Verrucomicrobiia; order Opitutales; family Opitutaceae; genus Tous-C4FEB. Next base: position 6,626 of record JBDNFZ010000676.1, read on the forward strand.
GGACCGGCCGGCCCTGCAACCCGCTGACATCGGCGCCATTCTTCCAGCTCACTGTGCGGTCCAGAGCATCACCGTAGACGATCTGACTGTCTTGAAGGCTGAAGCCCGGAATCGCACGGCCCGCCTCGTCCTGGATTTCAACCAGGATGCCCCCGGCGGCCGAGGAAGAAAAATTCAATTTAAGCACCGTCCCGGCGAAGCGCACGGGTCGCGTCAGCATTTCGCCGGACTGGCTCGGGGCGTTGACCGAGACAAACCCATCCAGCCGCAGTGTGTGCCGTCGCAGTGTGCTGCTCCGGCCGGTCCAATAGCTCTCGACGGCGTAGAACGACAGCTCGTCCGGTGCCCCGCCGTCGAGCCCCGATGCCGTTTCCACCATGTGCCAGGCCAGACATTGATGACCGTAGTTCCAAGTCCCTTCCCGTTCGATGCCCGGGCGCAGGAACGCCTCGTCCCAGCGTTTGAAACGCACCCCGTCCCGGCTTGTGATGAGTAGGCTGTCTGAAACCGCGGTGCCATAACGTTGGTTCACCGTCGCGCGCAACCGGCGGTTTTCCAGCTCCGGCAGCATCCGCGCCGAGTCGGTCCAGCCGCGATCGACATAGCGCATGGGCAGGCCGATCAGCAGGTGCGGCGCACGGTGGTAGGGCTTGATTTGATTTGTGTAGAGGTGCACCTCCGTAGTGGCGTCTGGGAAACTGACATCCTGCGGCGGCCCCCAGTGGATGAAATCCTTGGAGGTCGCGGTGCGGATGCCGCGGAAGCCGCCCATCTTCCAAGTCGTCTCATTCGTCACCCCCTCGGTAAAATACCGCCAATAGGCGCGGTATTCACCCTGCGCCGTGTCCCAGAAGGCGAGGTTTTGAGAATCGAAGGCCCCCTCGGTGATCACCGGGGTCCCGCTGACAGGGCTCCAGCGGACCCCGTCCGCAGACTTGAAGGCGACCAGCCCCCAAGGCTTGCGGCAACGAATTAAAGCCTTGTAGCGACTTTCAGCCGGCGCCGCGGGATTCTCATCCTTGAACACCGCGGCCTCCGCCGCGCTCAGGTGCAATCCGTCCAGCCAACCACTGGGGACGACGATGTTGTTCGCCTTGGAACCTTGGTAATCCACCAGTCCCAGCGCGGGTTTTGTCCAGGTGATGCCATCCCTGCTTTCCGCGTAGCAGAGCCGATGCGCGTCGGCAGCGCCCGTGTAGGGATTCTTCTGGGTGCCCTCCAAATGCCAGGCCTTGTAATATAGCCGGTAAAGGTCGCCGTCTTTGAAAACACTGTGGTAACCGCTGCCGCTGCCCTCCCAGGGCGCATTATGCTCGATGGCTATTTCCCGCGGTTGCGGATGGTGCAAGCGCAACCCCGCCCGGCCCGTCAGCGTCTCGATCAGGTGGTCATCGACAAAAAGCTCCCGCCGCGAGCCGATATCTTCGACCGGCTTCGCCCCGCCCACCGA
>JBDNFZ010000677.1:0-3837 GCA_041689555.1 Opitutaceae bacterium
ACGGTCTGAAATCCCGGGGCCTCGAGGAAAACACCATCGTCATTTTCACGAGCGACAACGGCGCACTGCCCACCTTCGGCGGCGCCCGCTCGGGCGGGTTCCGCGCCAACAAACTCGCCCTCTACGAAGGCGGCATCCGCATGCCCTTCATCGTGCGCTGGCCCGGCCGCGTGCCCGCCGGCCGCGTCGACGACCGCTCGGTGCTCGTCGCGCCGGATCTGTTGCCCACGCTCTCGGCGCTGGCGGGCGCAAAACTTCCCACCGCCCACACCCTCGATGGTTCGGATGTCTCCGCCATCTGGCGCGGTGGCGTGCAGGCGAAACGCGGGCCGGTGTATTGGGAATATGGCCGCAACGGCGGCGACGCCTTCAAATTCGGCCCCGACCCCAGCCCGACGCTCGCGGTGCGCCGCGACCACTGGAAGCTCCTCATCAATCCGGACGGCTCGCGGCCCGAACTCTACGATCTCGCGACCGACGCCAAAGAGGCCAACAACCTCGCCGCTGCCCAACCGGAGATCGTGCGCGACCTCAAACAACTCGTCATGGCTTGGCGCGCGACGTGGCCCTCAAAGAAATGAATTTCCCCCGCACCCTCTTTTGCCCGGGCCTCTTTCTCGCCCTCGCGGCAAGTGCGTGGGCCGCCACGCCGGCGCGTCCCAACCTCGTCGTATTTCTCACCGACGACCACTCGCGCGCCGACTCGTCTGTCTACGGTTCGACGGAGGTGAAGACGCCGAACATGGAGCGCCTCGCGCGGGCCGGGCTGACGTTTGATCGCGCGTTTGTCGCGTCGCCGAGTTGCGCCCCGAGCCGGGCCGCGCTCCTCACGGGCCTGTCGCCAGCGCGCAACGGCGCGGAGCCGAACCACTCGAAGCCGCGCGCAGAAATCAAGAAACTCCCGGCCTACCTGCAGGAACTCGGCTACGAAGTCGTGGCGTTCGGCAAGGTCTCGCACTACCAACACACGGGCGACTATGGCTTCGATCACTTCGCCCACGACAAGTATCACGAAGACATCGCCGTCTCCGCCGCCCTCGCCTGGCTTCGTGCGCGCCAGAGCGACAAGCCGCTCGCGCTCTTCATCGGCACGAATTGGCCGCACGTGCCGTGGCCCGAAACCGGCGAAGGCTACGTCGCGGAAAACGTCACGATCCCCGCGAATCACGTCGACACACCGCAGACCCGCACGGCCCGCGCGCGCTACTACGCCGCTATCGGCCGGATGGACACCGAGCTCGGCGAAGTGTTTGACGCGGCGAATGCCGTGCTGGGCGCGAACACGTTTTTCATCACCACCTCAGACCACGGCGCGCAATGGCCGTTTGGCAAATGGAGTCTCTACGACGGCGGTATTCGCACCCCGATGATCGCGGTCTGGCCGGGTATAATCGTCGCCGGCACACGCACGGATGCGATGGTGAGCTGGCTGGATATCTTGCCCACACTTGTCGCCGTCGCTGGCGGCCCGGCGCCGCAGGGGCTCGACGGCACGTCCTTCGCGGGCGTGTTGCGCGGACAAACCGACCAGCACCGCGAAAAGATTTTCACGACCCACAGCGGCGACGGTCGCATGAATATCTATCCGACCCGCAGCGTGCGCACCGCCGACTGGAAATACATCCGCAACCTGCACCCCGAGTTCTACTACTCGACCCACGTTGACATCGCCCAAGCCAAAGACGCGGGCGGCTACTGGGGCAGTTGGGACGAAAAAGCCAAGCGCGACCCCGCCGCCGCCGCGACGGTGCGCCGCTACCACGAGCGGCCCGCCGAGGAGCTCTTTGATCTCCGCACCGATCCGCTTGAGTTGAAAAATCTCGCCGCCGATCCGGCCCAAGCCAGGCGCCTCGCCGCGCTCCGCGCCGACGTTGATGCGTGGATGAAAGTCCAAGGCGATGAGGGCAAGGTCTACGCCGCTCCCCGCCTGCTCACCGATCCCGCCCGCGCCGCCCCTCCGTCGGCGGGCGCCAAAAAGAAAAACAAATAGCCCGCTTTCACCATGCGCACCCGACTCAGCCTGATTGCCGGTTTCCTCCTTTCACTTTCGGCCGTGTTGGCGGCGACGCCGTCAACGAAACCGAATTTTCTCCTGATCATCGCCGACGACTTCACCTTCAGCGACGTCGGCTGCTACGGTGGACAAGCCTTCACGCCGACGATTGACGGCCTCGCCAAAGACGGCCTGCGCTTCACGCGTTGTTTCCAAGCGGCGCCCATGTGTTCGCCGACGCGCCACGCGCTCTACACCGGGATGTATCCGATCAAGACCGGCGCCTACCCGAACCACACCTTCGTCTCGCGGCCGAACACCATCAGCATCGCGCAGCGTCTGAAGTCGGTCGGCTACCGGGTCGCGCTCTCTGGCAAGCGGCACATCGGCCCCGAGGACGTTTTGCCCTTCGAATATCTGCCGGACCCGCTCGACGACAAAAACCACCGCACCTTCCTCGCCTCCGCCCGCGCCGATGGAAAACCCTTCTGCCTCGTGCTGGCGTCGCGCAATCCCCACTCGCCTTGGACCCTGGGCGACCGGTCGCGCTACGACGCCGCGAAGCTCCGCCTGCCTCCCGGTTGGCCGGACACTCCCGAGACGCGCAACGACCTCCGCAACTATCTCGCCGAGTGCACCGTGCTCGACGGCGAGGTCGCGACGGCCCTCGCGTTGTTGAAGGAAACCGGCGCGGACAAAAACACCGTCGTCGTTTTTCTGAGCGAACAGGGGACCTCGCTGCCACGCGCCAAATGGAACCTTTACGACCGCGGTATCCAGAGTGCGTGCATCGTGCGCTGGCCAGGGGTTGTGCAGCCGGACACGATTACCGATGCGATGGTGGAATACATCGATGTCCTGCCGACGTTTCTGGAAATTGCCGGCGCTCCCCGCACCGCCGACCTCGACGGCCGCAGTTTTATACCCGTGCTGCGCGACGACGCGAAGGCGCACAAGGAGTTCGTCTTCGCGCAATTCACCAACCGCGGCGTCAACAACGGCTCCGACCACTACGGCATCCGCTCCGTGCGCTCCGCACGCTACAAATACATCTGGAACTTCACCCCCCGCGATCCCTACGCGAACGCCTCGATGAACAACGAGACCTACCGAAGTTGGACGCGCGCGGCCGCCACCGGAGACGCGACTGCGCAAACCGCCATCGACCGCTACCTCCACCGCGGTGAGATCGAATTCTACGACGTGATCGCCGATCCCGAGGAATTCAACAACCTCGCCGCCGATCCCACGCTCGCGGACGAGCGCACGCGCCATCGCGCGCAGCTCGACGCCTGGATGACAGCCCAAGGCGACCGGGGGCAGGCCACCGAAATGGAGGCGCTGCAGCACATGAAGCGTTACGTAGAGGATCCGGGAGAGGAGGGCGGGGGGGCCAAGCAGAAGAAAAAAGGAAAGAATTAGGCGGAGTCGCGCGTGGGCTCCCGCTCCCGGAAAGCCCACCGCTATCACATCCAAAAGTCCCTCAACTACCCCTTGCCGCCGCCTCCATGAAAACTCCCTTTCTCCTCCTCGGCGCTCTCCTCCTTTTCCTTTCCCCCTTCTCCATACTCCACGCCGCCCAGACGGCCGCGCGCCCCAACATCGTCATCATCCTCGTCGACGACATGGGGTTCTCCGACATCGGTTGCTACGGCGGCGAAATCCCCACTCCGAATCTCGACGCCCTCGCAAAAAACGGCCTGCGCTTCACCCAATTCTACAACACCGCGCGCTGCTCGCCCACCCGTGCCGCCCTTCTCACGGGCCTGGATCCCCACCAAGCCGGCATGGGCACCCTCGCCGAAGATCCCGGCAAACAAGCGCCCGCCCACGCTGCGCTCGGC
>JBDNFZ010000678.1:0-2444 GCA_041689555.1 Opitutaceae bacterium
AGTCCTCCAGCTCGACGTTCCAGTAGGCCACGTCGAGGAAGTCCTTCCAGACCTCGTGGTGCTTCTGGTTACCAAGCACGAGCGAGATCACCGGCCGCCACTTCGGCCGCACCGGCTTGCGGATCAGGCGCATGTGCGCGTCGTGCGGCAGCCGGTTCGCCTTGCGGGAATTGCACTTGATGCACGAGCACACGATGTTTTCCCACGTCGTCTTGCCGCCCGCGTCGCGCGGAATCACGTGATCGAGATTGAGCTGCTCGCGCGGCAACACCCGCGAACAATACTGGCAGGTGTTCTTGTCACGGTCGAAGACGTTGCCACGCGTCAGCTTCAGCTCCTTGCACGGCAGCTTGTCGAAAAACGTCAGCAAAATCACCCGCGGCAGCCGGATCGCCCGCGTCGGCGTGCGCACCGTCTCCAGCGCCGCGACCGGCGGGTTGTCCGCCGAGAAATCGATCCAGTCCATCATCGAAAACATCCGGAAGTCGTCGTCGTGGTGATGCACGACGTGCGCGTGACCCCGCGAGAGCAGCGCGAACGCACGCCGGGCGCCGACGACATTTACGGCCTGCCAGAGGCGATTTAGAACCAGCACCGGTTGGTCGAGAGCGACTTCCATACGCGATTAGCGCAATAGTCGTGCCACTCCGCCGCTGTCAAGCGGCGCACCTTGAATCTCACGTGACGGCCGAATTTTCGCGGTGGGCCCTTCGCTTCGCCTCGCGGCTAAATCAGTCTTTCGACCCCGTCCCGCCTAATCATCCGACGCCCCTCTGCCCGCAAAAATCGCGAAATTTTGCGAAACCCTCCGATCCTCTTTCCGGCTCTCCGTCTTTCGCGTCCTTTCGCGGCTTTCGCGGGCCACCGATTTGTCCCGGCGCTTGACACTGCTCATCGCCTTCAGCCTGTTCCAGACGTCTGATGAATCTCCCCGGCACGACGCTTCTCGCCCCCCGCCTCGCCCACGCCTCCGTGGTCGTAGCCTCCGTCGTATCCGTATCCATTCGCACCGCACTGCGAGGGGGCTGATTCGTCTTCACGACTTTCGCCCCTCCGGTGCTACACCGGGGGGGCTTTTTTCTGGCCACCTTCGGCGCGGCCTCGGGCGGGTTTTTTAACAAAAACCAAAAACACACCGCCTCCTATGCAAACGACCCGTCCCGCGAACCCGCGTCACACCCGCCTGCCCATCCTCGGCTTTACCGCCGCGCCCACGCGCCCTGAGCCCGCCTACATGCCGCAGCATGACTTCCTCATGCCCAACCTCTGCCCGCAGTTCACGCCCGCGCCAACCGCACCGGCCGCGAGACCGCACCACACCCACGCGCGGCAGCGATGAGGCCCGCGCCCCGCTTCAGGCTCGCATCGCTCGGCGTCTCCCGGCTTGGTTGGCCGGGATGACCTCCGCTCCCGTTGCCCTGCCCGTCCCGCAACGCGGCCAACTCTGCCCCTGCGGCAGCGGCCTGCTTTTCGAGGCGTGCTGCGAGCCGATCCTCAAGGGCGAGCGCCCCGCCGCCAACGCCGAGGCACTCATGCGTTCGCGCTTCACCGCGCATGTCGCCCGCGACTACGCCTACTTGCACCGCTCCTACGCCGGCACGGCCGACGACGCCTACGTCGCTCTGCCCGACGAGTCCGCCGTCGGCTGGACGCGCCTCGTCATCCACGCCCACGAGCCCGACGTCCAACCCGGTCTCTCCTTCGTCGAGTTTTCCGCCCACTATGTCGACGCCGGCGTCGAGCACGCGCTCCAAGAGCGCGCCGAGTTCCGCCTCCGCCCCGCGGGCTGGATCTACACCCGCCCGGTCCGCACCGGCCCGGCCCCCGTCCGCGCCGCCGTTAGACCCGGTCGAAACGACCCGTGCCCCTGTGGTAGCGGTAAGAAATTCAAGCACTGCTGCCTCAACAAGGCCGCGTGACCGTAGCTCCCGGTTGCGCCCCGACCCGTCCCGCGCCCCGATGAACTCCCGCTGGCTCCTCTCGCACGCCCGCGGCTACTTGGAGCTCGATATGCTCGAGGAGGCCGCCGCCGAATTGGCTCAGCTCCCTCCGGCCGAACTCGACCACGACGAGGTGCTCGCCCTCCGCTTGATTCTGCTTCGCGAACAAAGCCGCTGGCCCGAGGTGTGCGTCATCGCCGGCGAACTTGTCCGCCGGCGCCCCGGTAACGCCGAATTCTGGATCACCCACGCCTACGCCACCCGCCGCGCGCATTCCTTGGCCGAGGCCGAGGCCATCTTGCGCGAGGCCGTCCTCGCCCACCCGCGCGACCCCACGATCCAATTTAATCTCGGCTGCTACGCCTGCCAACGCGGCGACCTCGCCGAGGCCCGCCTGCGCGTCGACGCCGCCATCGCCCTCGAGCCCGGGTTCCGCGCCGCCGCCGCCACCGATCCCGATCTCGCCGCCCTCCGCGCCGCCCCGCTCCCACCGGAAGGCTCCGC
>JBDNFZ010000679.1:0-2767 GCA_041689555.1 Opitutaceae bacterium
GCGCAACTCCACCATCCGCCTTCTCCCCGGCGCGACCAACAACGTTTTCCTCAACAATGAGAAAGACACCGTCAACTACGGCATCGTTGTAAAGCCCGTTAAAAACGTCTCGCTCTTCTACGGTCATTCCGAAAACGCCTCGCCGGTCGCGACGAATCTGTCGCCTCCCGGCACCCCAGACTTCTCCATCGGTGCCCAGGACGAGATCGGCGCCCGCGTTCGGCTTCTCGACAACCGCCTTCAGGCTGCTGTCACCTACTTCGAAATCACGCAGAACGCCTTCTCCGTGCCGAACCCCGCCAACTTGACCGTCCCGGCTCCCATCCCGCCCGCTCCGCTTCTCTTCTCGGACCGCGAGGCCAAAGGCTGGGAGCTCGAAGCCACCTACGAAATCCAAAAAGGTTTCACCGTCATCGGCAACTATACGAACTTCACCAACCGCGATCCGAATAACCAGCCTTTCCGCGGCACCGCCGAGAAGTCCGCCGCCGCCTGGGCCCGCTACGAATTCCAAGACGCCACCTTCAAGGGTTTGAGCGTATCCCTCGGCACCAACTGGACCGACAGGCGCCCCGGCGACTTCGTCTCCGGCTTCACTCCCGCCAGCACGCCGACCCGCCTCATTCCCAACCAGCCCTCGTTCTATCTGCCGGCCCGCACGCTCGTCGATGCCTCCGCCAGCTACACCCACGGGGCTTGGACCTATCAGGCCAACGTCGACAACGTCTTCGACAAGCGATACCTGGCCGCCTCGCTCTCCCGCAACGCCGTCTACGCCGGCCCCGGGATCAACTTCCGCGCCTCCGCCATCTACCGCTTCTAAAGTCACCGCCTAAGCCGGCGCATTCGCGCGCCCCCAGTCACTGGCCGTCCCTCGTGACGGCCAGTTTTATTTTCGCCTCCCGCCTCCCGCCTCCCGCCTCCCGCCTCCCTATCATGCCCAAACTTCGCGCCGCCATCATCGGCACCGGCAACATCGCCGCCCAACACGTCCGCGGTCTCCGCGCCCAAGCCGATCGCGCCGATCTCGTCGCCGTCCTCGACGTCGATCTCGCCCGCGCCACCGCGTTCGCGACCGAGCACGGCATCGCCGGCATCTTCACCGACACCGCGAAGTTTCTCGCCGAAGCGAAGCCCGAGCTCGTCCACATCTGCACGCCGCCCAATTTCCACGCCGCCCTCGCCATCGCCGCGATGGAAGCCGGCGCCAATGTCCTCTGCGAAAAACCCCTCTGCGCCTCCCTCGCCGAGCTCGATCTCATCCAAGCCGCGGAAAAGCGCACCGGCCGTTTCTGCGCCACCGTATTCCAGATGCGCTACGGCTCCTCCGTGCGCCACGTCCGCGCCGCCATCGACGCGGGCACTCTCGGCCGCCCGCTCGTCGCCGTCTGCCACACCCTCTGGTTCCGCAACGCCGCCTACTACGAGGTCGCGTGGCGCGGCAAGTGGTCCAACGAACTCGGCGGCCCCACCGTCGGCCACGGCATCCACGCCATGGACCAGCTCCTTTTCATGCTCGGCGGCTGGCGGCGGCTCACCTCCGTCGCGCGCACCCTCGACCGCGCCATCGAGGTCGAGGATATCTCCGCCGCCCTTGTCGATTTCGACAACGGCTGCGTCGCCAGCATCGTCAACAGCATCCTCTCCCCGCGCCAGGAGACCTACCTCCGCCTCGATTTCCAAAAGGCCACCGTCGAGCTGAAACACCTCTACGCCTACAGCAACGAGAGCTGGAAATTCTCCGTCGCCGACGGCGCCCCTACCGAGCCCATCGCCGCGCTCTCCGCCCTCCCGCCCAACGTCAGCGCCGACCACGTCGCGCAGATCGGCGCCATCCTCGACGACATCGCGCACGGCACGGTCCCCGTGACGGCCGGCGACGAGGCCCGCCGCACCATCGAGCTGCTCACCGCGATCTATAAATCCTCCTTCACCGGCCTCCCCGTCGAGCGCGGCTCCATCGTCGCCGGCGACCCGTTCTACAACAGCTTTCACGGCGGCCACCGCCTCCCCACCCGCGATCCGGCGCCCTGAACCACTGCCTCTGCCTCCATTTGCCCCTCCACATTCGCGTCCGGTCGCGTCCATTCGCGGTTAAATATCTCCCGTCTCCCCTCCATTTTCCCCTTAGGTGTCCGTGTCCCTCCGTGGTCAAAAATCCCCTCAGAATTTCGCGTCCTTTTCGCGCCTTTCGCGGGCAATCTCCGACCTCCGCATCCTTGTCTATCCGTGTTTAAAAAAGCCTCCCTTTCCCCTCCCCCGCCCCGCCCCCCGCGATGATCACCATCAGCCAAGTTGAAATCTTTCCCGTCGGCGTGCCCATTACGCGGGGCTTCACCTTCGCCTCGGGCAACGCCGGCGCCGCCGGCCAAAAAGCCGTCCTCGTCTTTGTTAAAGTCACCGCCTCCTCCGGCGAAATCGGCTGGGGCGAATGCCGCCCCATGCCCACGTGGTCCTACGAGACCGCCCACTCCGTCGTCACCACCCTCCGCCATCATCTCGCCCCCGCCGTCCTCGGCCTCGAAATCTGGGACCGCGCCGGCCTCCACCAACGCATGTCGGCCGCCATCGGCCGCGGCCCGAGCACCGGCCAACCCATCGCCAAGGCCGCTCTCGACCTCGCCCTCCACGATCTCTGCGCCCGCACCGCCGGCCTCCCGCTCCGCGCTTTTCTCGGCGGCAACTCCGCGCCGGTTTCCCTCCCGCTGAGTTGGACCTGCACCGCCCACACCGCCGACGATGCCGCGCGCGACGTCGAGGACGGCCA
>JBDNFZ010000680.1:0-3287 GCA_041689555.1 Opitutaceae bacterium
GATGCGTTCTGGCGACATCGCCTCGACTCCCGCGTTGCCCGCAACGATTGCCTGCCTTTCGCGCACGCCGCCTGAAATCTGTCTCACACCCTCCCCTTCCAAACGGGCCCAGAAGTCCTGGCTCTGCCTCAATTCACCCGCAGTCTAAAAATTGAGTGACGTTGATCATACGCCGTTTCCGCCGGCCCGCTTCCGCCCGGTTCCGGGCCTCAGCGCTTATGCGCCGGGGAGCGCGGAGCCGCCTTCGGCTGAGCGAGCGAACCCGTCGCCATGATCTCTTCCAGTTTCGTCGGGGCGTCCATCGGATCCGCCAACGAACCGGTGACCATGATCTTTTCCAGCTTCTGCGGCTCGGCGGGCGCGGTCGGCCCGGCCAGCGACCCTGTCACTTGGATCTTCTCCAGCTTCTGCACGTCCGCCACCGGTTCGGCGAGCGAGCCGGTGACCATAATTTTTTCGAGTTTGGTGGTTTCTTCGCCGGCCGGGGCCGCGTTGATGGCGACGAGCGCCACGAGGGTAATCAGTGTGTTTTTCATGGGAAATGGTCCGCCGGGAATCCGCGCGTTCAATGGAAAGTAATGTAGCGGATGCTCCCGCGATTGGCATAGCGGTCGAAGGGCACGAGCTCCTCGGCGGTCTGCGGCTCCAACACCATCCAGCCGCGATCGGTAAAAAACAGGACGACCGCGTGCCGCTCCTGCGTGCGTCCCACGCCGGCGAACGCCCGCGTTTGGAAGACCACCACCTGCGCCGCCGCCGGTTCCGCCGTATGGCCCACGATGCCCGCTAGGCCGACCATCTGCCGGAGAAACATCCCGTAGTTATCGCAATCCGCACCCTCGGCTTCCCGCGACGCCACGTCCTTTACCGTCCCCACCGCCACCCGATAGGCCGGGAGAAAAGTCCGCGCTAGCCACTCATGGCCGATCACAGCATAGTTGTCGTCGAGGAGCGGCCCGAGAAACGCGCCCTTGGGGAGCAGTGCCTGGGCCGATTTCAGCAGCTCATCGGCCTTGATCCGGCGGATTTCCACCAGCGCCGACGGGAGGCTCAGTTGCGACGAAACGCGTTCCCTGGCCGACAAATCCCCGGCGATCACCGCCGTGAAAATCAGTCCAACCCACAGTGAAACGCGCCGGATGCTCACAAACCGACCGTGGAACCGACTTGGTGCCTGTCAATGGGTCTGCGATGAATCGCGGAAAAGTTTTCGCAGCGGTGGCGCGCGCTCAACCCGACGGGCGTGGACGGCGTCGTTCACCGAATCAGCGTCTTGGGGTCGAGTCGCCCCACCCGAACCCACCCGCCCGTCTTTTGGCGGATCGGTTGTGGGAGCGAGCTTGCTCGCGACCGCGCACAATCAAAGTCGCGGGCCGGCTCGTTCCCACACGTTCAGCCGCGCGGCCGCCCTCACTTCTTCCCCTGCAACACCGGGGCCTTCTCCTGCAACTTCCGCACTTTCGGTGCGATTACGAACTGGCAGTAACCGGCCCCGGGATTCTTCGCGAAATAGTCCTGATGATAGCTCTCGGCCGGCCAGAATTTCTCCAGCGGCACGATCTCGGTCGTGATCGGGTCGCGGAAAACCTTGCCGGCCGCCACCCGCGACTGGAGCGCGGCGGCCTTCTGTGTTTCATCGGCGTAGAGGATGATCGAGCGGTATTGCGGACCATGGTCGTTGCCCTGACCGCCCACCTGCGTGGGGTTGTGGACCTGCCAGAAATAATCGAGCAGCGCGGCGAGGGTCACCGCCGCCGGATCGTAGTCGATCTTGATGACCTCGGCGTGGCCGGTGCGATGCGAGGTGATGTCGGCATAGGTGGGATTCGGCTCCTTGCCGCCGGAGTAGCCGCTGGTCACGGCCTTGACGCCGGGGACGAGTTGGTAGGTGGCTTCGGTGCACCAGAAGCAGCCGCCCCCGAGGACGAGCGAGGAGAGTTTGGTTTCGGCGGCGTGGGTCATGGGAGCGAGGGAGAGGAGCAGGGCGGGAATCAAAACCGATGAGGCGAATGGTTTCATGGCAGTTGGAAGCCAACCTGCCCAAAATTATTCCCGGCGCAAGCGGGGCATACGGACAGGCCTCTTCGCCCCTCCCCGTCAGGCCGTGAAAGGGAGCAGCAGCGTGGCGCGCGCCGTGAAGCTGTCTTCGGTGAAGGACAACCGGTGACGACCCGGATAGTGCCGGTCGAGCGCGGCCCGCACGTCCGTGATCTCGCCCTCGCCCCCGGCGATCACGGAGGCGGGACCGACGCGTGCCGAGTTGGCCACTTCAAGGAGCACCCGGCCGTCGGCGGTGCGCTGGACGGTGATCACGATTTCCAGCGGCCGGTCCGACGTGCCGCCGCCGTGCCGGAGCGCCTGCTCGGCGAGCGGCAGAAGGAGGATGGGCGGGAGCGGCTCGCCCAGCAGCGAATCATCGACCTCGAAACGGACATGGAGGCTCTCGGGCCGGCGCAACCGCTCGATCTCAAGGTAGGCGCGCAGCAGGGCGATCTCACCGCCGATGTCGGTGGGCGCGCCACGGTCGGAACGACGCAGGGTCGTCCGGTAATAGTCCGCGAGCAGCTTGGCCATGGCCCGGGCGTTGCCGGTGGTTTCGCGGCTGATCATGAGGAGCGTATTTGCGAGAAAGGCCGGATTCAGCTGGTAGCGGAGCAATTCGAAGCGATGGCGTTCGTCCGCCACGGCCGTCACAAAGGCCTGTTCGCGGGAGTGCAGCAGCGCCCGGATAAGGAAATAGCCCAGGCTCCAGATGAGATAAAGGGTGGTGCGAAATGTGAAGAGGGCAGCGCCCTCCAGGTTCGTTTCGGCGCGGGCACCCAGCAGGCGGTTCAGCGGTAGGGAAACGGAAGCGTCGAGCGCACTGGCAGCACTGGCGGCGGCCACGACCAGCAGCGCCGCCAGCGCGAACGGACGCCCTTCGGGCTTCACCCGTCGGTAAAAATAACGGAGACCCGTGGAAAGGAGCAGGGCCAGCGGCAGTTGATACGCGGAGAACAGCGCCGCGGAGCCGACCGAGCCGTAGACGACTTGTTTGAGCGGCAGGCTCAGTATCGCGAAGCCGATCCAACCGGCCAACTGCACCTGCCAGAAAAGCGAAACCCGCTTCAAGGGCGAAACCGGAGGCGGGGGCGATGTGAGCGACATAGTGGCTGGGGGACCGGCTTACCGACGGCGACCTTGAACCCGAACGCCGAAGTTGGCGCGTAATTTCACGCAAAAGCGGGTGCGAATCCGGCCGAGTCTGGCGAGGGAGGCGCGGCGGCGAGGAGAGCTGACGGCACGGA
>JBDNFZ010000681.1:0-8050 GCA_041689555.1 Opitutaceae bacterium
CGTTGTGCCGCGCAGCAGGGCGTGGCGTCGGAGCCGGGTCGCGCGGCGGTCGACATGGTCGGGCACACGCTGCGGAAGATGGCGCAGGGCGGCATCCACGATCATGTGGGCGGCGGGTATCACCGCTACTCGGTCGATGAGACGTGGTTCGTGCCGCATTTTGAAAAGATGCTCTACGACCAGGCGCAGATCGCGGTGAACGCGCTGGAGATGAAGCAGGCGAGCGGCGACGAACGCTACGCTTGGATGGCACGCGACATCTTCGCCTATGTGGCCGAGCAACTCACGGGGCCGCACGGGGGATTCTACTCGGCGGAAGATGCGGACAGCACGGTGCCGGGCGCGACCGACGGGGCCCATGCGGAAGGCGCGTTCTACGTGTGGACCGAGGCGGAGGTGCAGGCGGTGCTCGGGTCGGACGCGGAGCTGGTCGGCGGACATTTCGGGGTGAAGCCCGGGGGCAACGTGTCGGCGGCGCTCGATCCCCACGGGGAGTTTCCCGGAAAAAATATTTTGAAACAGGTGCGCCCGCTGGCGGAGACGGCGCGGCTCGCGGGCCTGACCACGGAGCAGGCGAGCGACCGGCTGCGGGTTTCGCTCGCGAAGCTGAAGGCGGAGCGGGCGGAGCGGCCGCGACCCCTGTTGGACGACAAGGTTATCACGGCGTGGAACGGGCTCATGATTTCCGCGCTGGCGAAGGGTCATCAGGTGCTCGGGGCCGAGGAGGGTCCCGGCTTCCTCGCCGCCGCGACCCGCGCGGCGGAGTTTGTGGAGCGGGAGCTCTACGACGCGGAGCGCGGAGTGCTCTACCGCTCGTGGCGCGAGGGACGGGCGGCGAGCGAAGGGTTTGCCGAGGACTACGCCTGTTTCATCCAAGGGCTGTTGGATCTGTATGAGGCTTCGTTTGAGATCCGCTGGTTGCAGTGGGCGGAGCGTTTGCAGGCGACGATGGACGCGCGCTTTTGGGACGAGTCCGCCGGAGGTTACTTCAACTCGGCGGCGGGCGCGGCCGACATCGTCGTGCGGTTGAAAGAGGACTACGACGGGGCGGAACCGGCGCCGAGTTCGGTGGCGGCGATGAATCTTTTGCGGCTGGCGGCGCTGCGGGGCGGAGACGAAAGCCATCTCGCCCGCGGCCGCGCGACGCTGGCGGCGCTGCGGGCGCAATGGACGCGCGTTCCACAGGGATTGCCGCAGATGTTGTGTGCGCTGGAACTGGCGTTGCTGCCGCCGCGCCACGTCGTGTTGGCGGGCGACCCGGGGGCGGAGGATTTCCGCGCGCTGGCGTCGGTGGTGCACGAGAAATTCGGACCGCGCCGGACTGTGTTGCGGGCGGCGGCGGAGTTGCCGTGGACGGCGGCAATGACGCCGACGGCGGGGCGCGCGACGGCGTATGTGTGCGAGGATTTCGCGTGCCAGTTGCCGGTGACGACGGCGGCCGAGTTGCGGGCGCGCCTAGGCTAACCGGGTGTTCGCGCGCGGGCCGACGCCGGTTCGCGGCGGGCGCGGCAACTAGAGCCGTTTCGGCCGATCCGCTCCCGCTGCAAGAACGGTGCGGCGACCGAAACTGCCGGAGGCGGATCGAGTCGCGGCGGCACACGGAAACGGGGACCAACTTCAGCCACGGCGTGTGCCCGGAATGCTATGAAAGCCAGATACGGCCGATGCTGACGGCGGAGGGCATGGAGGCGCCTCACGAGGTGATGCTGCGGCGCAGGTAGCGCCGAGGCGTTTTTTGCGCGTTGCCGGCGGGGAAAATTCCCTCCGTGTTGGCGGGCGTGAAGATCCTAACCGTTGAAGACGACGCCGTGGCCCGGGCGGTGCTCCGCCGCGCGTTGCAGAAACTCGGTCACGACGTGGTCGAGGCGAAGGACGGACGGGAGGCGTGGGCGCTTTTTTCCGATGAACCGGTGCGGGTGATCGTGAGCGACTGGATGATGCCCGAGGTGAGCGGGCTGGAGCTGTGCCAGAAACTGCGGGCCCGGGCGGATGCGGATTACGTGTATTTCATCCTGATCACCGCGAACTCGGCGGACTCGGCGAACCGGATCGCGGCGGCGGACGCGGGGGTGGACGATTTTCTCTCGAAGCCGCTGAACTTCGAGGAGCTCTGGATGCGGTTGCGCGTGGCGGAGCGCATTTTGAAATTTTCGACCCAAGTGCGGCAGCTCGAGGAGCTGTTGCCGATCTGCAGCTACTGCAAAAAAATCCGCGACGACCAGAACTACTGGCAGCAGATGGAAGGTTATATCAACGAGCGCACGGGCAGTGAATTCAGCCACTCGGTGTGCCCCGATTGCATGACGCGCGTGGTGCAGCCGGAACTCGACAAGATGAAGGCGGAGCGCATCCGCAAAGGCCCATGAACGACGAGCGCCTGCTCCGGTTGGAAGAAAAAATCGCCTACCTGGAGCGTCATGTGACCGCGCAGGACAAGGTCATGCTGGAGCTGGGCGACGCGCTGGGGCGAATGCGCGCGGAGTTGCGGCTGCTGCGCGAACGGGCGGGCGAGGGCGGTGCGGGCAACGTGGGAATGCGCGGGGATAGCGGGGAGCCGCAGGACCAGCGGCCGCCGCATTACTGAGCCAGAAAACGCGGGTGATCAGAACGCGGCGGTGACTTCGGTGAGCTGGCCGGGCGTGATGGTCTGTTCGCCAAGGGAGGCGCATTCGACGGTGTCGTTCTTGAAGAGCTTGAAGGCGACCGGGCCGGTTGCCTCGGCGGTTTCCCAGCGCCACTTGCCGATGGAGACAAACTGGAGGGGGACGCCCTTTTCCCAGCTTAGCCCGGGCCCTTCGCCGCGGATGAAAAGGCGGTTGCCGATGCCGATGTAGGCGGTCGCGAGGAGACGCGTCGCGCCATCGGCGGTGACCGAGGACACGGTGGCATCGGGGCTGTGCAGCTTGAACTCGGCGGTAGCGGCCGGGGCGGGCAACTCGTCGGGTGCAAATTGGACGAACTCATCGGTCGCGACGGCCACGGCCGAGTCGGTCGCGACGGGCTGGGATTCCTCGGGCGCCGCCTCGGGAGGAGTTTCTTCTGCCGGGGGCGGAAGGGGCTCGCCGGCCACCTCGATCGCTTTGCGGGGGGGGCGTTTGCGGGCGGGTTTAGCCTCTGCTTCCGGCGTATGCGACGGAGCGGGCTCGGTGGGCAGCGGCTCGGGAACGGTCTCCGCCGCGGCGGCGCCAAAGGGAGAGTTGCTAAAAAAGGGCGCCGTCGTGACCAACCCGGCGGATGCCGCCGGCTCGTCGGGTGGGGGCGAAGCCGGGGGCGGCGTGGGCTCGGCGACGGTGGCCGTATCGGCCCGAGGTTCGCTTTCAGCCGTCGCCGGCGGCGCCGACGATTCGCTAGGCGGCGGCGCCTCGTTGGTGGCGGGAGGGGCTTCGACGGGAGTTTCCTCGCGGAATTTGCGGCGGGGGCGGGGGGTCGATACTTCGGCGGTGAGGGACGCGTTGTCGACCGCAGGGGGCGTGGGCGCGGCGGCGATCACGGGGAGATTGGCGGCAGCGGTCAGGGCGGCGAGCTTGCCGTTGAGGGCCGAGTCGGCGGCGGCAACCTGTGCGCCGAACCGGGACGTGAGCAGGGTGATTTTGATGTCGATGACGTCGAGGCCGGCGGAGAGTTTCTCCTCGAAGGCGCGGATGAGCCGGGCGTGGGTCGCGGTGAGTGAATCGGCGGCGGCCGTCCCGGCCTTGGCGATGGCGGCGGTGGTGGCGGTATCGAGTTCCGCGAAGTGCCGGGCGGAGGCGGCGCCGAGTTGGGCGAGGGCTTCGCGGGAGGAGGCCAACTGCAGCCGGGTCGAGGCCTCGAGCTGGGCGAGATCGCCGGCGGTTTTGGCAATCTTGTCGGCGACCGCACCGAGGCGCTCGCTCTCCACGGCCCGCAACGCGGCGAGTTCTTTTTCAAGGGCGTCGAGCATATCGCCTTCGCTGGCGGCCAGGCGGGCGGTGAGTCCGGTGATTTTTTCCTGAAGCTTTACGGGAATCTGCTCGAACTGCTTGAGATTTTTCTGGGTGAGCTCGGCGACGTCGTGCAGACCGGCGGTGGCGATGCTGATCTGCTCGGCCGAGGAAGTGAGGGTGCGGGCGAGGGCTTCGAGGGCGCGTTGGCGGTCGTCGAGGGCTTCGTTTTTCTGGCGCTCGTAGCGGGCGACGAGAGGCACGACGATGGCGAGGGCGCCGGCGAGGACGAGGGCCGCGACGACGAAGATCGTCGTCGGGGTGAGCGGTCGCGGGGCTTGGTGGGCCAGATAGGCGGCGGCGCCGACAAAAGCGGCGTCGGCCAGAAGAAAAATCCAGAGCGGGAGTTTTTGAGCGGGGGAAACGGATGAATTCATAGGGGCGTCGCGGCGGCGGGAAAGATGTGCGCGCGCCCGCGCGGATGCTCAAGGCGGAAACGGGTCGCTCTGGGCCGCCGGCCCCGATCCGGTGCGGGAATCGGATCGGCTGCGTCGGCGCCTCAACCGCCGGTGAAAAGACGAAGGTAGCCGGCGACGAACGCCTCGCTCGTCAGACGGCCGGAGTCTTTTTCCATCGCGGCGCGGTGCGGACCGGAGAGGAACGCGCCCTCGGTCGGGCTCAGGATACCATCGTGATCGGAGTCGAGTTGTTCAAAGGCTCTGGCCAGCGCGGTTTTGAGTTCGGAGGGATCAAGCCGGCCGTTTTGGTTGCGGTCTTGCCAACCGAATTGCGCGAGCAAGTGGAAGATTTCGTATTCGTAGAGGACGAGGAAGTCGTCGCCGTTGAGGTCGGCCGCCCGGAAAACCGCGCGGCGCAGATTCATGAATTCACCGATACTGAGTTTGCCGTCGTGATTGGCGTCGGCCGTGATGAAAGTTTCGGAGGATATCGACCCGGCGTTTACTTCATCACGGCTCAAGTGGTTGTCGCGATTGGCGTCGGCGGCCTTGAAAATCGCGAACGAAGCCTGCTCCCATTCGGCGACGCCGATGGCATCGTTGCGGGAGGTATCGAGGGCATCAAAGATCCGCTTGATCTCGGCGGCTGCAGGAATCGCGTGCGCGGTTGGCGCTCCGAGAGCGAAGGCCAAGAGCGCCAAACGGAGATAGAGGGGCGACATGGCGGAGAACCGGACGACTCAAGTCGTGGGCCAGTCAGGTTTAAGACCTCTGAGTGCTCTTCCAGCTCACGTAAGAGCGGTAATCGTTGTCCGCTCGTGACTTGGATTTGTTACCGCGATTGTCTGAGGAGAACTTGAGGGTCGAGGCGCCGACGGCCTGATGGCCGAATGCACCGCTCAGAATATCGCCGCCGGCTGAGGCGAGGGCGATGGCGGCGGAGAGAGAAGGGCTGGTGCCCGACGATGAGATCGTGGCGGTCGAGCCGGTGGTTCCGCAGGCGGTGAGGAAGAGACTGGCGGAGGAAACTGCGAGGGCGAGGGAGGTGCGAAGTTTCATATTTGCTGGGGTTATGTTCCTACATTACCACAGTCTCACTCGGCCCACATCGGGAGAACTACGCATTCTGATAAGATTTCTAGGGTGTTTATCCCAGTATCCCTTGGGCTCTCGCGACTGCGAAGCCGACCTCAGAGGCGGCGCCACGCCATGGCACAAAGCGAAAAGAGCAGGCCGATACGGATGGCTCCCTCGACCGTGAGAATGACCAGGACCCATTGCAGCCTGCAGTTGCGACGAAGGCCGAAGCCGATGCCGATGACGCCCAAGAGACAAAGGCCAAAGACCCGGCTGAAAGAAAAGGCGAGCAACGAGAGCATCCAGAGCCAGTAGAGGACGATGCCGGTGCTCCAACAGAAGGCGATGAACTGACTCAGGTTGAGTTCACGGGGATCGCCGCCGCGGGCGATTTGCTTGATGCCGAGATAGCGCTCGCCGATGAAAATTTGCCAGAGCTCAAAAACGATGAAGAGCGGGGCGAAAAGGAGCAGGGGAGACATGGGGGAAGCGGCCCGAGCGGGGGCGGAGCGGAGTGGTGTGCACGCCTTGGCGACGCGGGCGCGGCGTTGTTCAGAAGCCGACGGCCCTCGCATCGGGTTTGCGCGGATCGGAGGCACCGAGACGAAGCTTCGTGATTGGATCGATGGCGATCGACTCGGCGTCGCCACCGATGACGTTGGGGCGCTCGGTCAGGGTGTGGCCCATCGCGGTGAGGAGCGCGGCGGTGTCGGGGCTTATGCCGAAGCGGTCATAGCTGATGGTGTTGGGCTGCCACTGGTGATGGAAACGCGGAAACTCGACGGCCTGAGCGACGGGCATGCCATGATCGATGATGTTGGTCACGACTTGGAGCACGGTGTTGATGATGGTGGGGCCGCCGGGGCTGCCGGTGGCGAGCACAAGCGCGCCGTTTTTGAAGACGAACGAGGGCGTCATCGAGGAGAGCGGGCGTTTGCCGGGGGCGATGGCGTTGGCGGGGCCTTGGAGGAGGCCGAACATGTTTTTGACGCCGACCTTGGAGGTGAAGTCGTCCATTTCGTTGTTCATGAGCAGACCGGTGCCGGGGATGGTGACGCCGGAGCCGAAGGCGCCGTTGAGCGTGGTGGTGTTGGCCACGGCGTTGCCGGCGGCGTCGACCACGGAGTAGTGGGTCGTCGCGGTGGATTCGGAGGAAAGCTGAGAGCTGAGAGCGGAGAGCTGAGAGACGGAAATCGGTTTCCACCCGGCGGGCTGGCCGGGCGCGAGACCGTCGCTCGGCGTGGCTTTGGCGGGGTCGAAATTTTTCATCAGGCCGGCGATGTAGGCGCGATCAAGCAGGCCGGCGGTGGGCACGCCGACGAAATCGGGGTCGCCCAAGAACTCGGCGCGATCACGGAAGGCACGGCGCATGGCCTCGATGAACAGGTGGAACTTCGCGGCGGAGTTGGCGCCGAGCCGAGCGACGTCGTGGGGCTCCAACATCCCGAGCATCTGGAGCAGGGCGATGCCGCCGGAGCTGGGCGGGGGCATCGTGACGATGTCGTGGCCGCGGTAGGATCCGCGCAGAGGAGTGCGCTCGACCGGGGTGTAGGCCTTGAGGTCGGCGAGGGTGATGGTGCCGCCGTTTTTCGCCATCGCATCGGCGATGAGGCGGGCGGTTTCGCCCTCGTAAAACTCACGCGGTCCATCCTTTTGCAGGCGGGCGAAAACCGCGGCGAGTTCGGGCTGGCGCCAGAGGTCGCCGGCCCGGTGAAACGCGCCGTCGGCGAGGAAAATGCGTTTCGACTCCGGGAACCGGCCGAGGTGTTTGGCGTAGACCTTCAGGTTGGCGGCGAGGGCCTGGGAAACCGTGAAGCCGTCGGCGGCGAGCCGGCGCGCGGGTTCGCAGAGCTCGGCCCAGGAGATTTTTCCGGATCCGTATTTCCGATGGGCGAGGGCGAAGCCGGCGACGGAGCCGGGCACGCCGCTGGCGCTCCAGCCGACGGTGGAGGAGCCGGGGCCGGCGGGGAGGACATTGCCATCGGCCCCGACGAACATCTCGCGGGTCGCGGCGGCGGGAGCCGTCTCGCGGTAGTCGATGGCGGGGTCGCGTCCGTCGGCGAGATGGATCAGCATGAAGCCGCCGCCGCCGAGATTACCGGCAAAAGGGTGGACAACCGTGAGGGCGAGCCCGACGGCGACGCCGGCGTCGACGGCGTTGCCGCCTTTCTTCAGGATTTCCACGCCGGCTTCGGAAGCGAGATAGTGGACCGAGGCGACCATCCCGCGCTCCGCTTCGACGGCGGTGCGCTGGGCGTGAAGCGCGGTGAAAGGGCTGAGACCGAGGAAGAGCGCCGCGAGACCGAGGTGCATGGCGGAGGGTGAGTCGGGGATCATGGTGGCACTAGGTTTCCGGCGCGGGCCGGCGGCGCAAGCGGAAGATTTCCTCCGGGATCAGCGTTCCCGATGAAAATTCTTTGGAGTCATCGCGCTTGTTTTGTAACCGGATTGTCGCTATTCTCGGCTCGCATGAATACCACTCAGATCCATCCCCTGCCCGCCAACTGGCGGACCTTGCGGCGGCTGCTCACCGGACTTCCGGTGGCCGTCGCTTTTTTCAGCACGCTCAACCTCACTGCGCAGATCGTTCCCGCACCTGTCGCCACTTCCGGCGAC